>CAYHZK010000011.1:0-2866 GCA_964361085.1 uncultured Planctomycetales bacterium | reverse complement strand
CAAGGAGGCCCGCGACGTCGCAGGGATACCGAAATGTTTCATCACCGGCTGGGTGCAATGGTGCCCCGTCCGGATCGCGATCCCCTCCTCGTCCACCAAGGTCCCCAGATCATGGGCGTGAATCCAGGGCAGGACAAACGAAAAAATCGCGACCTTCATTTTCGCTGTTCCGATGATCCGCAAATCCGGGATGTTCTGAAGGGCCCTGGTGCCGTAATCCAGCAGATCATTTTCCTGCTCCATCATGGCGGCAAACCCGATCGATTGCACATAATCAATAGCAGCCCCCAGCCCGATGACACCGGCGATGTTGGGTGTTCCCGCCTCAAATTTATACGGAAGCACATTGTATGTCGTTTTTTCAAAAGTGACCGACGAGATCATGTCGCCTCCCCCTTGATACGGCGGCATCCGGCTAAGCCGTTCTTCTTTTCCGTAAAGGACACCCACACCCGTGGGCCCAAAAAGTTTATGTCCGGAGAAAGCAAAAAAGTCGCACCCCAATTCCCGCACGTCGACCGGTTGATGGCCGACCGCCTGCGCGCCGTCGATGAGCACCGGGATGTTTCGGCTGCGGGCCAGGCGGATGATCTGTGCGACGGGATTGATCGTCCCGAGCGAATTGGAAATATAGACCAGCGAAATGAATTTTGTCTTCAGACTTAAAGTTTTTTCGAAATCCGCCACCTGATATTCGCCGTTGTCATTGATGGGAATGATTTTAAGGATACACCCTTTTTCTTCGCACAGCAATTGCCAGGGAACGATGTTGGAATGGTGCTCCATCTCGGAAATGATGATCTCGTCCCCGCGATTGAGAAAATGCCGGCCGTAACTCTGCGCGACCAGGTTGATCGACTCCGTTGTGCCCCTGGTGAAAATGATTTCTGAGGCCTTTTCCGCGTTGATGAAACGACGGACCTTGTCCCTGGCCGCTTCAAAGGAGGCCGTCGCCTTTTCGCTCAAATAATGAACCCCCCGGTGGACATTGGCGGTCTCGGTCTGATAATGCGCGACAACGCGGTCAATCACGGATTGAGGCTTGAAGGTCGTCGCCGCGTTATCAAGGTAAACCAGGGGCTTGCCGTAAACCTCGACATCAAGGTTTGGAAAGTCCTTTCGGATCTCTGTGACGTTAAAGGGCATGGCATGGAGTTTCATCGCGTTATTCCAACGTCGCTAACGCCGGCTCCAGGAGGATGTGCAGTTTGCGGTAGATCGACGGGCTCTTGATTCTGCTTAAAATATCGTCGACAAAACCGTGGGCCAGCAGTTTGATCGCGCCCTTCTTCGAAATACAACGGCTCCTCAGATAAAAAACCTCATCCTCATTGAGTTGTCCGATCGTGGCCCCGTGGGTGCATTTGACATCATTGGCGAAAATCTCAAGCTGCGGCTTGGTATCGACCCGGCAATTGGTGCCCAGGATCAGATTTTTGTTCAACTGGTAGGAGTTGGTCTGCTGGGCGACCGATCGCACAAAAATCTTCCCGTTAAAGACCGCGTGGGACTCGCCGTTTAAAATCCCTTTATAAAGCTGATTGCTGGTGCAATTGGGCACACGATGGTCCACCGAGGTGTGATTGTCGACCAACTGCTTTTTGTCAACGGCATAAAACCCGTCCAGGATCGAGCTCGATCCTTCTCCGTTGACGCTCACATCGAGATCATTGCGCGTGATGAGGCCTCCGGTCGCCAGAGAGAACCCGTCTAGGCTGGAATTCCTCTCCTGCCAGACGCGGGTCGCGCCGACATGATAAGAAGAACGGCTTTCGCTCTGGGCCTTGCAATAATGCAGGGTCGCGTTGTCATGAAGAAGGATATCCGTCAAGGCGACGGCAAGATAAGTCTTGCCGTCATCAAAGGCCAGGTGGCTCTCCAAAATCGTGGCCTCGCTGGACAACCCGGAAATGATGACGCTCCGCGGCACCGTGATAACCTCCCCGTCGGCATCCGTGACGTGAATGATATGAATGTTTTTTTCAATGACGGTTTCATCGGCGATCCTGACAAAAATCCCGTCCGCCGCGACGGCATGATTCAAGGCGATAAAGGCGCCTTCTTGATCCTGCGGGTATTTTTGCAACAGGTCCCTGATCTCCTCCCCATGGGATTTCAACGCCTCCCGTAAGGGCAAAATCGCGACGCCTCGCGGAAGATTTTCAAAACTCGAAAATTCCGGACTCAACCGGCCGTTGATGACAACAACATTGAAATCATCCTGCATGCAAAGGTCGCGCAGGGCTTCTGGCCTGGTGAATGAAACCGACGGAGCCAGGCGATATTGCCGACCCGCCACGGCAGACAGATTGGTGTATTTCCATTCCTCGTCCCTGGTCGTCGGGACGCCGATTTCCTTAAAACGATCCAACCCTTTCTGTCTGACCTCATTAAACCAGGAGGGGATACCGGCATGGCCATTTTGGCTCAGCTTTTCAATATCGAAGATCAAAGATTTTTTTTGTTCCATTATCGTGACCATAACGTTTTCTGCTCCCTGGATTCTTTTCGGTAAAATTGCGGGATGGACAGACGGGGTTCTTCAATTCCCCTTTTTCAACCAGTCGTATCCTTTCTCTTCGACCTTGAGGGCGAGCTCCTTGCCTTCGGAACGGACGATCTTGCCGTCCTGCAGGATATGGACGAAATCGGGGATAATATAGTTGAGGAGACGCTGATAATGCGTGATCAACAGGATCGCGTTATTTTTATTCCTGAGTTTATTGACCCCATCGGAGACAATGCGCATCGAATCGATGTCAAGCCCCGAATCGGTTTCGTCCAGGATGGCCAGGCGGGGATTGAGAACCGCCATCTGCAAAATCTCATTGCGCTTTTTTTCACCACCGGAAAAACCTTCATTCAG
>CAYHZK010000010.1:0-23595 GCA_964361085.1 uncultured Planctomycetales bacterium | reverse complement strand
ACAATTATTACATTGTCATGAAGGGATATTTTTGAGATCTTTTAGGCAAGGGCTGGGGGCACGGGGTGGGGATGTGCCAGTGGGGGGCCGAGGGTATGGCCGGGCAGGGGTTTAACTATGAAAAAATTCTGCAGTTTTATTATCCCGGGGCCGAGCTGACCGTCTGGCCGGCTGCAGCTCCGGTGAGGGCGTTTTAACGGCGATGAACCGCGACGAATTTTATTATGATCTCCCGGAACATTTGATAGCCCAGGAACCCCTGCGTGAACGCGATCAGGCCCGGCTCATGGTCATTGATCGAAAATCCGGGAAAATCCGTCACGAACATTTTCACCGCGTCGTCGATTATCTTCCGCCGCGCAGTGTTATTGTTCTCAATGACAGCCGTGTTGTTCCGGCCCGGCTGCTGGGGCGCAAGGACCGCAGCGGCGGGAAGGTTGAAATTTTTTTGCTGAGCAGACTGTCGGACGGTTATACTTATGAAGCGTTGCTACGGCCGCTTAAAAAGATCAGGACCGGCGATAAAATTATTTTTGACGGCAGCCGCCTGACCGCGTATATCGTGGACGCCCCCAAGCGGCTGGTCAAATTCAATTTCAAAAATATCGCGCCCCATCTGGAGCGGATCGGTCATATCCCGCTGCCGCCGTATATCAAGCGGCCGGACACGGATGAAGACAAGACGACGTATCAAACGGTTTACGCGCGTCGCCGGGGGTCGGTGGCGGCCCCGACGGCGGGACTGCATTTTACCAAACCCTTGCTGACGGCGCTCCGCAAGGCCGGACATGAAATTTATGCGGTCACACTGCACATCAATTACGCGACGTTCAAGCTGGTTGAGGAAGAGGACATCACGCGGCACCGGATGCATTTTGAAGACTATGCGGTGTCCCGGAAAAGCATGCAGGCAATTTTGAGAGCCAAGAAGGAAGGACGCGATATCATAGCCGTGGGAACGACCAGCTGCCGCGCCATGGAATCGGTAGCGCAGGGGTGTGGTTTAAAAGGGAAGACGGACCTTTTTATCTATCCCGGTTATGGATTCCAAATGGTCGACGGGCTGATCACGAATTTTCATCTTCCGTACAGTTCGCTTTTGATGCTGGTTTACGCCTTCGGTTCAACGCCATTCATGAAAAAGGCTTATCAGGAAGCCGTCGCGCGGCAGTACCGGTTTTTCAGTTACGGCGACGCGATGATGATTGTTTAGCGAAAGGTCGATATGTTTCAACTTCTTAAAAAAGACGCGACAACCCGCGGACGGCTGGGGGTTTTGAAAACGGCGCATGGCGAGATCGCCACACCGTTTTTTATGCCGGTGGGAACGAACGCCACGGTCAAGTGTATGTCCGGTGAGGAGTTGCTCGAAATGGGGGCGCAGATTGTCTTGTCGAACACGTATCATCTTTATCTGCGCCCGGGCATGGACATCATCGGGCAGTTCGGCGGGTTGCACGGGTTCATGAGCTGGGAGAAACCGATCCTGACGGACAGCGGCGGCTATCAGGTCTTCAGCCTTTCGAAATTGCGGAAAATCTCAGACGAAGGGGTCGTGTTTCAGTCGCATCTCGACGGAAGTAGCCATTTTTTTACCCCCGAACGGGTGATGGAGATCGAGCAAAAACTGGGGTCCGATATGATCATGCCTCTCGATGAATGTGCGCCCTATCCCTGCGACCGCCAGGAGGCTGAAAAATCGGTCGCGCGTACGACCCTCTGGGCCGAGCGGTCCAAGGAGCGGTTTCAGCTGTTGCAGAAAGAAACGGGCCGCCAGATTCTTTTTGGAATCATCCAGGGGGCGACGTATGAAGATTTGCGCAAAAGATCGGCGGAGGAGATCATGAAGATTGGGTTTGAGGCCTACGCGATCGGCGGGGTCAGCGTCGGGGAACCGGTCAAATACATGTTTGAGACGGTCGACTGGGTCGAGCCGCTTTTGCCGCAGGACCGTCCGCGCTATCTCATGGGAATCGGCATGCCGGACCAGATCGTCAAGGCCGTCGCCGGGGGGATCGATATGTTCGACACCTGTATCCCGACCCGTTACGGCCGCAACGGCACGGCGTTCACCAGTCGCGGCAAGATCATTGTCCGCAACGGCGAGTTCGCCAGAGATGAGCGTCCGGTGGACGACAACTGTCAATGTTTTGTTTGCCGGAAATACAGCCGCAGTTATATCCGGCATCTGGTGAACAATGGGGAGATCCTGGGGCTGAGGTTTCTCTCGTACCACAACCTTTACTTTTATCATCAGCTGTTCAAAGATATCCGCGCGGCGATCGCCGTCGACAAACTGGCGGAATTCCAAAAGGCCTTTTTGGAATTATACGGTTCGGAACTGGCGGAAAGTGTTACTGAGGGGAGGCGGGATGCTTAGATTCGATGTGATCAGCATTTTCCCTGATATCTTTCACCCGATCATCAACGAGTCGATTCTCAAGCGGGCCCAGGAGAAAAAAAAGGTGCTCATCAAAGTCCATGACCTGCGCGCGTACACGGTCGACAAACACCGCAAGGTCGACGACCGTCCTTTCGGCGGCGGGCCGGGGATGGTCATGACCCCGCAGCCGATCTTCGACGCCGTCAAAAAAATCAAAGGCCGCCGCAAGGCCTGCGTCATCCTGACCTGCGCCGCCGGAAAAAGATTTGATCAAAAATCCGCCAAGCGGCTGGCCCGGCTTAAAAACATCATCATCATCTGCGGGCACTACGAAGGTGTCGACGAACGGGTGCGGGAAAAGATTGTGGATGAAAGCATTTCCATCGGCGATTACGTGCTGACGGGCGGAGAGATCCCGGCCATGGTTGTGGTGGATGCCGTGACGCGCCTGATCCCCGGTGTCCTGGGGAAAGAGGAGTCCCTGCACAATGAGTCCTTCGAACAGGGACTTCTGGAATATCCTCAATACACCCGTCCGGCCACTTTCCGCGGCATGAAAGTCCCGCAGGTCCTTTTGTCCGGCCACCACAAGGACATCGAAGAATGGCGCCACGCCCAGTCCCGGCTCAAAACGCAAAAACTGCGGCCGGATCTGTTCGATGCGTAACGAAAAAAGTTGCCGGCCGGCGTGTTCCCGCGGCGCTTAATTCGGTGTTGACATCAAAATTGATTTCAGTTACAATTGGGCACTTTCTTCCCGGAAAGAAGCTCCGTTGAAACGGGTTCCCGGCGGCCTGACCTTAAGGAGGTTTATCACAATGGCGAATCGATTAGATAAAATCAAGCTCGTAGAACAGCAATTCTTAAGAAGCGATCTCCCCAAATTAGAGGTGGGGGATTCCCTGCGCATGAAGATCAAGGTTCAGGAGGCCGACAAAATTCGCCTCCATCCTTTCGAAGGCACCGTCATCCGCAAAACCGGCGGCAGCCTCAACGCCACCTTTACCGTCCGCAAGATTTCCTTCGGCGAAGGCGTTGAAAAGACCTTCCCTCTGCACTCCCCGGTGATCGACAGCATCCAGATCGTCAGCAAGGGCAAGTCCAAGCGCAGCAAGCTTTATTATCTGCGCGGCCGCGTGGGCAAACGCGCCAAGCTTCAAAAAGAGCAGGAAAAACAGCCGATAAAGACCGAAAAAGCGGTTGCCTCATAAACTCATTCCCCTTTCTCTGAATTTTTCAATAAAGAATGATGAGCTCTGACGGTGACGGAATCCCGATGCTCCAATTTGAGCGGGACGCTCAAGAACAGGGTTTTCGTCTCATCATCGGGATTGACGAAGCCGGCCGCGGCCCTTTGGCCGGTCCTGTCGTCGCCTCAGCCGTAGCGCTTAAAAATTTCCAATTCCAAAATAAAATCGCGGATTCCAAACAATTAACTCACCAGCAGCGGGAGAGCGCCTTTCCCGAGATCATGGCCAAGGCCTATGTCGGCGTGGGGATCATCAGCGAAACGGTGATCGATACGCATAACATTTTGAGGGCGACATTTTTTGCCATGACCCGGGCTGTGACGGAGATGATCTCGCGCCTGCCGGAAGACGTGTCCGGCCGCGATGATTTTGAAAAGAAAGTCCTGCTTTTAGTCGACGGCAACCGTTTTGAGAGCCCGCTGCCTTACCTCTGCCGGAAGATCGTCGCCGGAGACAGTTTGAGTTTATCGATCGCCTGCGCGTCCATTGTCGCCAAGGTGACCCGCGACCGGATCTTGACGGAGTATGACAAGGTGTTCCCTCAGTATGGTTTTTGCCGGCACAAAGGATATCCTACCGCAGAGCACCGGCAGGCCATCAAAAAACATGGCCTTTCCCCGATCCACCGCAAGACGTTCCGCCATGAGTGATCCCAGAAAAGACCTGGGGTTCTCCGGCGAAAATCTGGCGGCGCAGTTTTTGCGGCGGCACGGCTACCGGATTTTAGAGCAGAACTATCGCTGCAGCGCCGGAGAAATCGATATCGTGGCCCGGGAGGGAGACACGATGTGCTTCGTGGAGGTCAAGACCCGGCGGAATTTGAATTATGGATCCGGGTTCGAGGCGGTTTCCAAAGCGAAGCAGAGGAAGATCATCCATGCCGCTTTACTCTATCTGAACCAGCATCGTCTGGAAGAATGTCCCGTGCGCTTTGACGTGGTCTCGATTCTGCGCGGGAATGACGGATCAAATCACCTTGAACTGTTACGCGACGCTTTCAGGGCCGAGTAGAGGTGGATACGATGTGTAAAAGAATTCAGGCAATAGTTTATTCTTGTTTTGTTAGAGGGGATATGATATTTTTAAAACACAATACGGACTTATAACCGGACAGCGTTGAAGTTTCATAAAAGACTCTTCGGATGTTAACACACACACACACTTCTCTCCGCCCTGATCCCTTCCATCAATATTTGAAATTCAGGGTATCCTTTCCGGGGCGTAATTGTTTCTTCCAAAAAATAGGTCAATCCCCAATAGAATACGCCACAATGGCCGCGTTAGTGATCGCGGCTATTCTTATTATTGGCCCCACCGTTGTCCGGAGTATCAACGCTCATTTCAAATCGCTGGAGGAGGGCGTCCAGGATTCGTTCCGGGAAGACATTCAGCAGGCCCCGGTCGGAGGAGGTCTGCTGCCGCCTTGCGATTGCGGGGATTTTGTGGATTCGGGAGGGTGCGGTAATGCGGCGACATGCGGAGCGAGCATCCCTCAGGGCGCAGCCCCCGAGACATACCGGGTCTGGAGACGGCCGTGTACGCCGTTAGGTTGCGATGCGTCTTGGACGAGTCAGACGGGATTAAGGACAATCGAATGTCGGGAAGACCCGACAGCCGCGTGCTGTACGGCTCCGGTCCCGACAGGGCTCTGCGCCGCGGCCGGCGGGTGCCCTGACGAGCAGATGCAGAATGTCCGACAATGCGGTTCTCCTGACCCGGCGACCGTATATTCTTGTTCGCCGGACCCGGATTGTTTTCAGTGCTCAGCCAAGGATCCCTATGCGCAGTGGTGCGACCCGCAGCGATATCGAGAGGGTATCACCGCCCCCACGCCCGTCACATATTACAGTTATGGAAACTGCCCCTCTGATCCCCAGTGTGCGGCGTATTGTCCGGAGGGAACCACCCCAACGTCCGGGGGGTGTTCCTGCCCGTTTGCAAACTCTTCCATGGAGGTGTGTCTCGCGCAGATCGGGCAACCGAACACCATTTGCTGTGTCTGTGATCCGGGGTATGTTTGGCAGGGTTCTTGTCCGATTGGATTTTGTGAACAGGGACCATGCCCGACGGAGAATTGCTGGGAAGGGGGGGCGCCTTAAATCAGGCCGGGAAGTCCAGGGGAAGGTGAGGGAATCGATCTTGTGTTTTGGAGAGAAAAGATTCGCTTCAATTCTAAAAATTAACGGAGGGGAATCATGAACAAAAACATTTTATTTTTTTTGCGGGGGACGGCCTTCACCCTTCTTGTGATTGTGGCGTCTTTGTTGTTCAGCGAATATCGCCTTGTCCCCCGTAATGCCGCAGAGGCGCAGTGTGTCCCGGTCAGTCCTTCGGCGCCGGGGACCATCTGTGGTCTGGGGACCAACGGCTGTGGCTGGCCAGGGAACATCGACTGCAACGGCGTTGACCCTGAATGCGGTTGTCCCTCGGGGTATGAGCGACGCAACTGGCTCGTGAGTTTTGGGAATGGCAGCTTTTCATTTTGCGGAAAGTTGTGAGATGTGCCGGGCCGGTTTTGATGCGCTTCCCACTCATCCGTTGCGCCTTGTCTGCTGAATCCGATATGGTTTTTTCCGGCACAAAGGATAACCCGCTGTAGAACACCGGTAGGTCATTAAAAACACGAGCCTTTTTTCGATCCACCAAGATGTTCAGTCATGAATGATCTCAGACGGATGAGCCGCAGTCAGACATGATTCCGGCGCTGAAAATTTTGCTGAAAGACTTTGCAAAAGTTGCGGCGCTGCGTTATGATGTTGCCATATTCAGACGAATTTTTGATGTGAGCATCGTCCCAGCCTAAAATTTCTCAAAGCCATACGGATCCCGTGAAAAAGTATAAAGACCACTCCCTCAAGGAATATCTGGAAGCCCTTTCTGTAAAAACCCCGACCCCCGGCGGCGGGTCCGCGGCAGCGTTGACTGCGGCCCTGGGCGCTGCCTTGATTTCGATGGTGGCCAATTATTCTGTGGGTAAAGGTTCCGCCGTTGTGGACCGGAAATTACGGTCGCTTTTGGCCAGGAGCGAGCGTCTCCGCGAACGGTTTTTGGAGTTGGTCGATCTGGACGCCGAGGCGTATTTGGAGGTGGTCCGGACGAGAAAATCTCCGGCGAAAATCCGCGCGGCGGCCTTGAAAAAGGCGGCGGCGGTTCCCCTCGAAGTCGGCAAGCTGTGCTTTGAGGCGATCCAGCTTACCCCCTTTCTCGCGGCCAAGGGGAATAAATATTTGCTGAGCGATGTGGAAGTCGCTGTTGAATTTTTGCTGGCCGCGTTCAAGTCGGCCATGGTTAATGTCAGGGTCAACCAGGAATGAGCGGGACTGTTGCAAAACGCCCATCTGCGGCGTTATCTCCTCGTTCGCTTCTTTAGACGTCCGACGAGGACGTCTCCGCGCTCACTCATCGATGCCTTGCATCTGGACATTTTGCAACAGTCCCATAAATAAAGGGAGAAACGGTGACGGCGCAAATTTTGGACGGCAAACGGCTCGCGCAGAACATCAGCAAACAGCTCAGTCTGGAGGTGAGTCTCCTGCGGCAGAAAACCGGTCAGGTCCCGCACATGGTCAATGTCATGCTCGGCGGCGACGGCAGCGCCTGCGCCTACGCCAATTCGCAAAAGCGTGTGGCGGAGAAAGTCGGCATCCGTTACGATCTGGTCGATCTCCCAAAAGACATTTCCCAGAACGATCTGATCTCGTATATCAACACACTGAACGCAGACAGCTCGGTGCACGGGATTATGTTGCACAAACCCGTGCCCGCGCACATTCATTACCGCGAGGTCGCCAATTGTTTTGCCGTCGCCAAAGATCTCGAGGGAATCAATGTCACCAATATCGGAAAATTGTTGATCGGCGAAACGCGGATCACGCCGTGCACGCCGGCGGCCGTCATGGAGTTGCTGGACCTGATTCCCAAAGAATTCGATCCCCGGTTCAATCTGCGGGGGCGAGAGACGGTCATCGTCGGGGCCAGCGAGATCGTCGGAAAACCGTTGAGCATCCTGCTGTGGACCCGGATGGCGACCGTCACGGTCTGCCACGTGGCAACGAGCGAGGCGGGACGGCTTGAGGACCATATCGGCCGGGCCGATGTCTTGATTGTCGCCGTCGGCAAGCCGGAGTTGATCAAGGGGCGATGGATCAAGGACGGCGCGGTTGTGGTTGACGTCGGGATCAATGTCGTTGGAGATCGTATTGTGGGCGATGTGGAATTCGGGGCCGCGAGTAAAAAAGCCGCGTTTATCACTCCCGTCCCCGGCGGGGTCGGGCCGGTCACGGTCGTGATGCTCATGCGCAACGGTATTGAGGCTTTCCGTCAGCAGATGAATATCCCGTCCGCATAATTTTTGATTCTCTTATTAAAAAAATTTTCGGGATTGTTATAATAAGTTCAAACGCCAAACAATTTCGCATCGCATTCAAGGATCCGTGTTATGCATAAGATCGTTGTCATTGGTAATTCCATCGCCGGGATGAAAGCCGTCGAGGCCCTGCAGGCGACGGGGGAAGAGATTGAGGTCACGGTTTTCTCGGCGGAAGAGGCCTTGCCCTACAATCGCAGATTGTTGCTGGACTGGGTGGCCCGCAGAATCTCGCGCAATACGGTTTTTTATCGTCCGTTGGACGATTACAAGGCGCGCAAGATCAATTTTATCCTGGATAAAAAAGTTTCCCGGGTAAACCTCAAGCGCGGACGTGTCGGCATCGATGACAAGCAGCAGTTTGATTATGACATCCTGTTTGTCACCGCGCTGGATGTCAAACCGCTGGCCGCGGTCAAGGGGGCGCACCGCGCCGGGCTTTTTCATTGCAAGAGATTTTTGGACATCGAGGCCTTTCTGAAAATATGGCCCTTGACCGACACCGTTGTCATTTCCTCCCGGAGTGTGTTCGGGTTGGAACTGGCCTGTTCGCTGTTGGACAGCGACCGTGAGGTTATCTTAGTCACATCCGGGAATCATATCCTGCCGTCCTTTCTCGATGCCGAATCCGCCGCCGTTCTCCAGAATTTAGCGGAGCAGGCGGGGCTGCGCGTCATCACCGGCAATCCGATTACCGAATTTCTCGGCGACGGCGAAATCAAGGCGATCCGCCTGCAGAACGGCAAGGTGATCGGCTGTCAGGCAGTTTTGAGCGACGAGGCCAAGCCGGATCTGCGTTTGTTCAAAGACAGCGAGCTGCAATGCGGTGAGGCGATCGTTGTGAACGAACGGTTCCAGACGAATATCTCCAATGTCTTTGCCATGGATATGGCCGCTGGCGCGGCCGATGCCGGACAATGGGACGCCAGCCAACAGCATTTCTCTTATCTGGAACAGCAGGGGAGGATTGTGGCGGGATCGCTTTTGGGCACGGACGATAAAACCCCATGGCCGCGGCGGACGTGGTCGCTGCGGATTAAAGATCATGCTGTGGTGATGGCCGAAAACGATGGGACAATCACTCTGGACGTGAGTGCCATGGATTCCGCGGTCAAAGAATCCGTCGGATCCGTTTGACGTCTCTCTTCGAGGAAGCCCAACATTTCCCTTGCGCAAACGAAAAACATGTATTATCCTATAGCTAAATTTTCGGCAGGCCGCAGTTATCCATGGGCCGCAGTTTTTATCTTCGTTATATCCCAGTTTGCCTTACCTGCAAATACCGGCGCGGGGGCGCTGACACCACAGGCCCAGGAATACCGTGATCACGGTTATGGAGAACAGCAAAAAGGCAGATTCAAAAGCGCCCTCAATTATTACCTGAAGGCCTTATCCCTCGGCATCGAGAATGCCGGTTTGCTCAATGACATCGGTGTCGTGTATGAACATTTAGAGTCGCTTGACCAGGCTGAAACATATTATCTGAAGGCGATTCAGACGGACAAAGATTATCTGCCGTCCTACACCAATCTTGCGTCTTTGTATCAATCAGCCGGTTATCCCGATAAAGCCATCCCGTATTTGCAGGAGCGGCTGCGACGCGCGCCCGCCGACGACCCCTGGAAGGAAAAGATCCGCAACCAGCTTTACGATCTGGATCCCAGGATCAAGGGGCAGCTGGTTGAAATCGAGCTTGAAGGGATCGCCCGGGAAAAGGCCGAAGAGGTCCTGCGCAAGACGCGGGAGGAATTCAACCTTGAGGTTTTGCGCGCCGAAAAACATTATCAGCGGGGCCGGCAGCTTTTGGATGACCGTCGGTTTGACGAAGCGATTGTCGAATTCGACCACGCGCTGACCGTCACTCCCGGCAACCCCAAAATGACCAAGGCCAGGGAAAAGGCCGAATACGAAAAAACCATGGAAGGAATCAAAGCCCGTATGGAAGAGGCTGCCCGGCAGCTTGACGCCGGAGAGCTTGACGCCGCAAAAAAGGAATTCCAGCATATACTCGCCACTATTCCTAAAGAATCTGTTCAAAACTCAGAAGAATAATTTTGAAGACCACGGATGAATTTTTGTTTCCCCGATTTTTTTTGATTGATGCCCATGCCCTGTGTTACCGCGCTTTTTTTGCGATCAAAGGGTTGGCAACAAGCAAGGGGCAGGCTACGAACGCGGTTTATGGCTTTGTCGCGACGTTGCGCAAAATCCTGCGGGAATACGAACCCCGGTATATGGGGGTTTGTTTCGACGTCAAAGGCAAGACGCGGCGGCAGGAGCGGTACGCGGAATATAAAATCCAGCGGCCCGTCATGCCGGATGATCTGATCAGCCAGATCCCTCTGATCAAGGATGTCGTCGCGGCGTATCGCCTGCCGATTCTGGAGTCGGAAGGGTATGAGGCGGACGATGTCATCGCCACGGTCGTCAAAAAAATGCACCGGGACGGGATTGAAACCGTCATTGTCAGCGACGATAAAGACATGCTGCAGTTGGTCGGGCCGGGGGTGAAGGTTTTTAACTCGCGTCAGGACAAAATCCTGGGGCCGGAGGAGATCAAGTCCTCGTTGGGGTTTGACCCCGCCCATATCCCCGACTTTATCGCCCTGGCGGGGGATACGGTCGACAATATTCCAGGCGTTAAAGGCATCGGCGAGGTCTCCGCAAAAAATTTGATTCTGGAATACGGCAACCTGGAAGCGATCTTTGACAATATCGCCGACGTCAAACCCGAACGGCTCCGGGGGATCCTGACTGAGCAAAAGGACATGGCGTTCTTAAGCAAGGGATTGGCCCTGTTGGAACAGGATGTGCCGCTTTTACTGGATTTGGAACATTTGCGGGTTAAGCCGCCGGATGAAC
Source organism: uncultured Planctomycetales bacterium (assembly GCA_964361085.1). Classification (GTDB taxonomy): domain Bacteria; phylum Omnitrophota; class Gorgyraeia; order Zapsychrales; family JANLHA01; genus CAYHZK01. Next base: position 12,734 of record CAYHZK010000010.1, on the reverse strand, counting down.
AGCGGCTACTGGAGTTGTTCAATGACCTCGAATTTCGGCGCCTGGCCGCTGAGTTTGCCCCGTCGGGTGCGGCGTGGCAGCCTAACGTCGCGGTCGACGTGCTGCGGGGGGACAGTGAAGTGCGGACTCTGGCCGATCAGATCGAAAGTCAGGGCGCCTTTTCTTTTCTGGCCGATTGCCCTACCGGGCCCGGCGACATTGCCGTCGAGAACCGGATTTTTGTGGCGCTTAAAGATCGGATATGTCAAATCCCCGCGTCGCTTTGGGGATCGTTGAAAGATGTTTTCGCGAATCCGAAGATCGCCAAAGTCACTTACGACTTGAAAGAGCAGCACAAACGATTATCCGGATCGGAGATTTTTTTGAACGGGAACATCTTTGACGCGATGCTCGCCGGATATCTTCTGGCCCCGTCCCGCGGGAATCATTCCATGGCCGTCCTCGCCTGGGAATATCTGAAAAAGACGGTCGCGGAAACCGAAGGGCCGGCGCGGGTGGTCCCGATGCTCGCGGAATTGTATGAGCCGCTTCTTTTGGAATTGCGGGCCAAGGATCTGGAAAAATTATTCCGTGACATCGAGATCCCTTTAGCCCTGGTGTTGTCCCGGATGGAGACCGAAGGCGTGTGCCTTGATGTCGCGCTTCTCGAGAATTTATCGCGGGAGGCCGGCAAAAGGATCGATGCCCTGGTCAAGGATTTGTACCGTCTGGCCGGCGAGGAATTCAACCTCAATTCGCCGAAGCAGCTGAGCGTCGTTCTTTTTCAAAAATTAAAACTGCCGGTCGTCAAAAAGACCAAGACCGGTTTCTCGACGGATGAAGGGGTGCTCGTCAAACTGGCGGAGACCCATGAACTGCCGGCCAAACTGCTCGAATACCGGCAGCTGGCAAAACTCAAATCCACGTATATCGACGCCTTGCCCAAACTGGTCGACCCTCAAACCGGGCGGATCCACGCCTCGTTCAACCAGGTGGGCACCGAGACGGGACGGTTGAGTTCGAACAATCCGAATTTGCAAAACATTCCCATCCGCGCGGAGCTGGGCCGGGAGATCCGCCGGGCGTTCATCCCGTCGAGAAAAGAAAATTTTATCATCGCCGCGGATTACTCGCAGATCGAGTTGCGGATCCTGGCGCATCTCTCGCAGGATAAAAATTTGCTCGAGGCCTTCAAAAAGAATGAAGACATCCACGCCTTTACGGCGGCCCGGATTTTTGATGTCGCCGAAGACCAGGTCACTTTGGACATGCGCAACAGCGCCAAGCGCGTCAATTTTGGGATCATTTACGGCATGAGCGCGTTTGGTCTGGCCAAGGATTTGGGGATTTCGCAGCCGCAGGCCCAGGATTTTATCGACCGCTATTTTTTGCGGTATCCGGAGGTTAAGGTGTTCATGGATTCCGAGATCAGCAAATGCCGCAAACTCGGATATGTGACGACCCTGCTCAATCGCCGCCGGTATATCCCGGAGATCAACAGCGGCAATATGGCGATCCGGCAATTTGCCGAGCGGCAGGCGATCAATACGCCGGTCCAGGGCTCGGCCGCGGATCTGATCAAACTCGCGATGATCAATGTCGCCGCTGAGCTGGAAAAACAAAAATTGGCCTCGCGGATGATCATCACGGTTCACGACGAACTTGTCTTCGATGTCGTCCCGGCGGAAGAGCGGATGATGACGACCCTGATCCTCGAAGACATGGAACACCCGATGCCGTTGACGGTCCCGATCCAGGTCAGCCTAAAAAAAGGAAAGAACTGGTTGGAGATGGAAAAGTTATGAAGATCGCCTTTTGCTCCTCGGAGGCTGTCCCTTTCGCGAAAACCGGCGGTCTGGCCGACGTCTGCGGGACATTGCCGCTGGCGCTCGAAAAGCTGGAGCAGGACGTTGTGATTTTTTTGCCGGCTTACGGCGCGATCGACGCTAAAAAATTCGGCGTCCAAAAAGGAAAAGACAGCGTCTCCCGGGCCGTGATCGGCAACAACATCGCGGTTTATCTGATCGAGCACGCGGGATATTTTCACCGGGACGGGCTCTACGGCAACGCAGCCGGCGATTATCCGGATAACCTGGAACGGTTTGATTTTTTCTGCCGCCGGACCCTCGAGGTCATCAAAGACTTGAATCTTCATGTTGATATCGTTCATTGTCACGACTGGCAGTCGGCGCTGATCCCGGTTTATCTGAAAGAACATCTGCGGCGGGATCCGTTTTTTCCGAAGATGAAAACCGTTTTGTCGCTCCATAACCTCGCGTATCAAGGGCTGTTTCCCGGCGAGGAATTTAAAAAACTTTCCCTTGATGTATCGCTTTACCGGACGATCTTTGAGTTCTACGGGAAGGTCAACCTGCTGAAGGCCGGCATCATGGAAAGCGACGCCGTCGCGACCGTCAGCCCTCAGTACGCGCGCGAGATTCAGACGGACGAGTACGGCTGCGGGCTTGAGGGCGTCCTGTTGTCTCGCAAGGACAGCCTCATCGGTATTCTCAACGGCCTGGATTATGAGACCTGGAACCCCGCGACGGACCGCTATATCGAATACAACTATTCTCCGGCACATTGTTCGCCGAAGGCCGCGAATAAGACGGTCCTGCAGAAGAAACACAAATTGCCGGTCCGGCATGACATCCCGCTCTTTGGCTTTGTGGGGAGGCTTTCGCACCAAAAGGGGATTGATCTCATCGTTTCCGTGATGGAGGATGTTTTGGCCCTGGATCTTCAGGTCGTGTTTTTAGGGGTTGGGGAGGAAAAGTATCGGAACCTCCTCCTGGAATGGGCGTCCCGTTACCCGAAACAGATCGCGGTTGATCTGCAGTTCAGCGAGCAGATGGCCCACCATGTTTATGCCGGCGCGGACATCTTTTTAATGCCGTCCATCTACGAGCCCTGCGGCTTGAGCCAGATGATCAGCCTGCGCTACGGGACGATCCCGCTCGTTTATCGCACCGGCGGGCTGGCGGACACGGTGACGCCCTTCGATCAGGGCGGGAACGGTTTTGTTTTCAGCGAATATCGAGGCCCCGCTTACCTGGCCGCGGTCAAACAGGCGGTTTCGGTGTATCACGATAAAGAGCAGTTTCGGAAGATGATGGTTGGGGCCTTCAAGGCGAATTTTTCGTGGGAAGATTCGGCGCGGCAGTACGTCGGACTGTACAACCAATGTTTGTCGTAAAAGGAGAATCATGATTGTCGTCGGTGTCACGGGCGGGTTGGCGACGGGCAAGACAACGGTGGCGGGGATGCTGGCCCAAAAGGGCGCGCGGGTTTTGGACGCCGACACAATCGCCGCCGACGGGATGAGACCGGGACAAAAAATTTTTAAAAAAGTCGTTCGACGGTTTGGCCCTGGGGTCGTGACGGACGGCAAGATCGATCGCCGGGCGCTCGCGGACATCGTTTTTCGCGACGAGACACAGCGCAGGATTTTGGAAGGGATCGTTCATCCGTATGTCGCCGCGGAATTGAAAAAGGAGCTTAACGCGCTGCGCCGGGAGAAAGCGGAGGTTGTTGTCCTTGATGTGCCGCTTCTGTTTGAATCCGGTTTTGACCGCATGACGGACATCGCGATCGTCGTGAAAGCGGACCGGGCGACACAGATCGCCCGGAGCATGAAACGGCTCTCCTTGCCCCGCGGCGAGGCGATCAGGCGCATCCGCGCCCAGATGCCGATCAAAGAGAAAATGCGTCGGGCCGACATCGTGATTGATAATAAAGGATCCAGCGGTGAAACAAGAAAGCAGGTCAACCGGGTTTGGGATATGTTAAGGAGAAGATATTTTAAAATTTAAAGTGAAATGGATGAAAGGTTAAAACGTATGCCAAGAACATCAAAAGAAAGAAGTCGCGAAGGAGAAGTCGTCATGGAAAAGACACACGCACGAGAGGTGGAACGGGAGGGGAAGAGCGAGCCGGAGCCGACGATCCCTTCGGGAACGAGCCAGATCGACATCAGCAAGCTCAAGGACATGAAGATGTCCGAGCTCAACAAATTGGCCCGCGACATGGACGTCAACGGCTTGAGCGGCATCAAAAAGCAGGATCTGATTTTTAAAATCCTGCAGCGGCAGGCCGAGAAGGAAGGGCTCATGTTCGGCGAGGGCACCCTCGAGATCCTGCAGGAGGGGTTCGGGTTTTTGCGCAGCGCCAATTACAATTACCTCCCGTGCCCGGACGACATCTACATCTCGCCGTCGCAGATCAGGCGGTTCGATCTGAAAACCGGCGACAACGTCAGCGGCCACATCCGTCCTCCGAAAGAAGGGGAAAAATATTTCGCGCTCCTTAAGGTCGAGGCCGTGAATTACGAAAACCCCGAAAAATCCAAAGACAAAATCCTTTTTGACAATTTGACCCCGCTGTATCCGCACGACCGTCTTGTCCTTGAGACCGCGCCGAACGAGATTTCCATGAGGGTCATGGACCTGTTGACCCCGTTAGGCAAAGGGCAACGGGCCCTGATCGTCGCTCCCCCGTACAGCGGCAAGACGGTCCTGCTGCAAAAAATCGCGAATTCCATCACCAACAACAATCCCGACATTGTCCTCATCGTCCTTTTGATCGACGAGCGTCCCGAAGAAGTCACGGACATGCAACGCGGCGTCAAGGGCGAGGTCATCGCGTCCACCTTCGACGAACCGGCGGAACGTCACGTCCAGATCGCGGAGATCGTCCTTGAGAAAGCCAAACGCTTGGTCGAGCACAAACGCGACGTCGTCATTCTGCTGGACAGCATCACGCGCCTGGCCCGGGCCTATAACACGGTTGTTCCGCACAGCGGCAAGATCCTCTCCGGCGGTGTGGACTCCAACGCCCTGCATAAACCGAAACGGTTTTTCGGCGCCGCGCGCGGCGTCGAGGAAGGGGGAAGCCTCACCATCATCGCGACCGCCCTCGTCGATACCGGAAGCCGCATGGATGAAGTCATTTTCGAAGAGTTTAAAGGCACCGGCAACATGGAATTGCAGCTCGATCGTAACCTCTTTCAGCGGCGCATTTATCCGGCCATCGACATCAAACGTTCCAACACCCGCCACGAAGAGCTGTTGGTCAAAGAAGACGAATTACAGCGGGTCTGGCTTTTGCGCAAGGCGATCAACGATCTTAACGCCGCCGAGGCGATGGAGCTTCTCATCGACAGGCTGGCGAAGTATAAAAGCAACAAAGAATTTTTGGAGAATATGAATAAATAAAACCAAGGAAAGGACAGACAACCATGAAAGCCAGCATCCACCCCAACTACGAAGAGACCACCGTGACTTGCGCCTGCGGCGAGGTCTTTCACACGCGGTCAACCCGCAAAAACATCCGGGTCGACATCTGTTCGAAATGCCACCCGTTTTTTACCGGAGAAAAGAAATTTCTCGATTCGGCCGGGCGCATCGAACGGTTTGAACAGCGGTATAAAAAAAATAAAAAATGATCAACGTCGACAAACTCAACAAGGCCCGCGAACGCTACCGCGAAATCGAAGGCCTGCTGGGCGATCCTAAAATCATCGAAGATCAGCCGCAGTACCAGAAGTTTGCCAAAGAATACGCGGGATTGACGCCGCTCATGGAGGCCTTCAAAATCTATGAGGAGTCGGTCCGGCAACTGGCGGAACTTCAAAAATTGCTCGAGGAAAAGCATGAGCGGGAGTTCGAGTCCCTGGTCCGGGCCGAGGCGACTGATCTTACGCAGCAGCAGGAGGAGCTTGAGCAAAAAATTTCGGAACTGCTCAACCCCCGGCGCGAGGAAAAGGACGCCGATGTCATCATCGAAATCCGCGCCGGCACCGGCGGGCAGGAGGCCAGCCTTTTTGCCGCGGATCTTTACCGCATGTACACGCGCTATGGCGAGCGGCAGGGCTGGAGGGTCGAGGCCATGAGCAACCACGAGTCCGAGGCCGGCGGGTTTAAGGAAGTGATCTTGAGTATCGGCGGGAAAGGGGCGGCCAGCCGGCTTAAGTGGGAAAGCGGTGTCCATCGCGTCCAGCGCGTGCCGACGACCGAGGCCTCGGGTCGGATCCATACCTCGGCGGCGACGGTGGCGGTGATGGAAGAGCCCGAAGAGGTCGAGATCACCATCGACCCGAAGGATTTGAAGATCGATGTCTTCCGGTCCTCCGGCCCCGGCGGACAGAGCGTCAACACCACCGATTCTGCGGTCCGGATCACGCATCTTCCGACGGGAATTGTGGTCGTCTGCCAGGACGAACGCTCGCAGCTTAAAAACCGGATCAAGGCCATGCGCGTTTTGCGGGCGCGGATGCTGGACAAGATCAAGCAGGAACATTTTGAAAAGACCAGCAAGGACCGCAAGGCCAAGGTCGGCACCGGCGACCGCAGCGAAAAAATCAGGACTTACAATTATCCCGACCGCCGGGTGACCGACCACAGGATTGGATTCACCACGCACCAGTTGCAGAGTGTCATGGATGGTGATCTCGATGAATTGACCACGGCGCTTTTAAAGGCGGAAGAAGCCGCCATCGAGGCCGACGTCTCCGCCCCGGGGAATTGAAATGACCGAAAAAGAATTGATGCTCACCGCGCTTTTGGACTGCGAACGGGTTGACCTGTACGTTGACCCTCCGCGCCTTTCTCCCGAACAGGGAAGAAAATTTTCCGCTATGCAGGATCGGCGGCGCAACCACGAGCCCTTGCAGTATATCGTCGGCGAATGCGAATTTTACGGACTGCGGTTCAAGGTTGACCGCAGGGTCCTGATCCCTCGGCCGGAAACTGAAATCCTGGTGGAAAAAATTCTTGAGATGATGGCTCGTGAAGCGTCGTTCGTGAAGCGTGAAGCGCAATTGCGGATTTTGGATTTGGGGACGGGGTCGGGGAATATTGCGGTCACGCTGGCTAAGTTTTTGGCCGGGGCCGCGGTCATGGCCGTGGATATTTCGCGGGACGCCCTTGATCTTGCCGGGGAGAACGCCCGGCGTCATCAGGTCGCGGATCGCATCCGATTTGTTCAGGCGGATATGCTGGGATTTCTCATGAGTTCGGATGCCTCTGAAGGGCCGTTTGACATCATCGCCTCCAATCCTCCCTATATTAAGAGTAAGGACATGGAATCGCTGCCGCCCGATGTTCAACAGGAGCCTTGTGTGGCACACGACGGCGGTGATGACGGTTTGCGGTTTTACCGGACCATGATCTCCCGCGCCGGCCGATTTTTGCGCGAAGGGGGGCATCTCATCGCCGAGATCGGCGACGGACAGAGGGATGCGGTTGCATCGTTGTTCGAACAGTCTTGTTTCTCATCGGTTGATTTTATTTTAGACTATGTGAAAACTCCCCGGATTTTGATCGCGAAAAAATAAGAGGAGATACGCTTCACGTCTTACAGATGTAAACCCCGCTTCACGAAAAAGGAACCATTTATGGAAAAACTCGTCATTGAAGGCGGCAGAAAATTAAAAGGCGAAGTCAGGGTCAGCGGTTCTAAAAACACGACACTGCCGATTCTGGCCGCGACTCTATTGACCGACGACCCCTGCGTCATTCGCAACGTGCCGCGGCTGCGGGATACCATGACCATGGTCAAGCTCCTGCGCTCGCTGGGGAAGAATGTTGAATTCAATAAAAACGTCGTCAGCGTTTCAGGCAGGACCAGCAATCCCGTGGCCGAATACAAACTGGTTTCGACCATGCGCGGGTCCTTCTGTGTCATGGGGCCGCTGCTGGCCAAGCTCAAGACCGCCCAAGTTTCGCTCCCCGGCGGATGCGTGATTGGGATCCGGCCTGTCGATTTGCATCTGAAAGGTTTTAAGGCGCTGGGGGCCAGGATCAGTGTCGAGGCCGGTTATGTGATCGCGGACGGCTCGAAGCTCAAGGGGGAACTGATCTATTTGGGCGGCATCTTCGGTCCGTCGGTTCTGGCGACGGGCAACGTCATGATGGCCGCGACACTCATCAAGGGCGAGACCACGATCGAATCCGCGGCCTGCGAGCCCGAGGTTGAAGAACTGACGGATTTTTTGATCAAAATGGGGGCGGATATCCAGGGCAAGGGGACGCCGAGACTCGTCATCCGGGGCGTCAAAAAATTGCGCGGCGCTGAGCACATCATCGGCCCCGACCGCATCGAGGCCGGCACCTACGTGATCATGGCCGTCGCCGCGAGGAGCACGATCACGATCCGCGATATTCATCATGCGCAGCTTCTGGTCCTGCTCGACAAACTGGAGCAGGCCGGCGTCCGTTTCAAAAAGGACAGGAATTCGCTGACCGTCATGGGCAACGGATCGTTAAAACCGGTCAGCGTCACGACGTATCCGTATCCCGGTTTCCCGACGGATCTGCAGGCGCAGTTTATGGCCCTGATGGCGATCACGCCGGGGGTGAGCGTCATCACGGATAAAGTTTTTCCGGACCGCTTCATCCACATCGCGGAGCTGAATCGCATGGGGGCGAATATCCGGCGGGACTGCGGTGCCGCGATCGTTGAGGGGGTCAAGACGCTCTATGGCGCGCCGGTCATGGCCTCCGACCTGCGGGCCTCGGCGGCGCTGGTTGTTGCCGGGCTGGCCGCCAAAGGGATAACGGAAATTCACCGCATCTATCACCTCGAGCGCGGGTATGAAAATTTAGACGAAAAATTGCGCGGCCTGGGCGCTGTGGTGCGGAGGGAGAAAGAGTGAAATTTTTCAGGTATCTCGTAGTTCGTATTTCGAAATACGCAATACGAGATACGAACTACGAAAATTCAGAATATGATCCTCATCATCGATAATTACGATTCTTTCACTTATAACCTTGTTCAGTATTTTGGGGAACTCAAGGCCAGGATGAAAGTCTGCCGCAACGATGAGATCACGATCGCCGGCATCCACACGTTGAATCCTGAACGGATTGTGATTTCTCCCGGCCCCGGTCGTCCGGAAGACGCGGGCATCACGGTCGAGGCCATCAAGAATTTCTCCGGGAAAATTCCTATCCTCGGCGTGTGTCTGGGGCATCAGGCGATTGGATATGCGTACGGCGGCAAGATCATCGGGGCCAAACGCCTCATGCACGGGAAGACCTCGCCGATTGAACATAACGGCAAAGATATTTTTAAAGGCCTTGAAAATCCTTTTGAGGCGACCCGGTATCATTCTCTGGTGATCGATAAAAAGACCGTTCCCGACGTTCTGGAAGTCACGGCCTGGACCAAAGACAAAGACCGCGAAATCATGGGGGTGCGGCATAAAAAGTTTCCGCTCTGGGGCGTCCAGTTTCATCCCGAATCCATCCTGACCACTGCCGGCAAGGATCTTCTGAAAAACTTTTTAAAACTGTGATGGATAAAACCCTGCAAAAGCTAAAAAGAGGAGAAGACCTCTCGCAAGACGAGATCGCCGCGGTCATGCGTTCGATTGTCTCCGGCGAGGCCCCGCAGGCGGAGATGGGGGAATTTCTCCTGGCCTTGCAGGCCAAGGGCCCGACGGTCGATGAGATCACCGGCGCGGCACAGCTCCTGCGGCAGTTTTATCTTGAGGTTAAAACCCGGCACAGGGTTGTCCTCGACACCTGCGGCACCGGCGGGGATAAGAAAAATACTTTTAACATCTCGACGGTGACAGCCTTTGTGGTCGCGGGCGCGGGGGTCGTTGTGGCCAAGCACGGCAACCGTTCGGTATCGAGCCGCTGCGGGAGCGCGGATGTCCTGGAGGCGCTGGGGGTCAACCTTAACGCGGCGCAGGAACGTCTGGGGCAGTGTCTCGACGAAGCGGGAATCGCGTTTCTCTTTGCCCAAAAGCTGCACCCGGCCATGAAACACGTGGCCCCCGTGCGCAAGGCCCTGGGCGTTGAAACGATTTTTAATATTTTAGGGCCCTTGATCAATCCGGCCAGGGCGACACACCAGATGATGGGCGTTTACAGCCGGGACTTAGTCGAGCCCCTGGCCCATGTTTTGAAAAATCTGGGGCTCCGCCGGGCGCTGGTCGTTCACGGCAGCGACGGGCTGGATGAAGTCACGACGACCGGCAAGACCTTCGTCAGCGAATTCGACGGCCATCAGGTTGTCAGCTACGACATCGAACCCTCGGAACTTGGGTTCCGTCCGGCGAGGGCTGAGGATTTGCGGGGCGGGGATTTGGCCATGAACGTCGCAATCGTTGAAGACATCCTTGCGGGAAAACCCGGACCCAAACGGGACATCGTTCTTCTCAACGCGGCGTGCGCCTTTTATTGCGCCGAAAAGGCCGGCTCGATCCAGGACGGTGTCGGGATGGCGGAGGAGTCGATCGACACGGGAAAGGCCATGGAAAAATTGAAAGACCTCGCGGCGTTCACGAACCATGGCTAGAGATTTTTTAAAAGAGATCGTGGCGTACAAAAAAGAGCTTATTGAAAAACAACGGGTCTTTTACGCCGGCCTGAAAAAAAATCTCACAAAAACCCGGCAGACACGCTATCACCTTTTTAAGGACGCCATCGCCAATCCCGGACGAATGAACCTGATCGCCGAGATCAAAAAGGCCTCGCCGTCCCAGGGGCTCATCCGGGACGACTTCGATGTGCGGGACTTGGCCAGGACTTACGCCGAAAACGGCGCGGACGCGATTTCGGTCTTAACCGAGGATAAATATTTTTTAGGGAAACCGCGCTATCTGAGGGAGGTCAGCGAGGAGGTCCATCTTCCGGTCCTGACTAAGGATTTCATCATCGATGAAATGCAGATTTACGAGGCCTTTTCAAACGGGGCCAGCGCGATCCTGCTGATCGTTGCGATCCTCGACGATAAACAGATGAAGGACCTCATTCAGACCGCCGCGGGGCTTGACATGGATTGCCTCGTGGAAGTCCATGGTGAGCAGGACCTTGACCGGGCGCTTGAGGCGCAGGCCGAGATCATCGGCATCAATCACCGCGATCTTCACACGCTTGCGGTGGACATGACGACCAGCGAGCGGCTGATCCCGCGCATCCCGAAGGACAAGGTGATTGTCGCCGAGAGCGGGATCAAAAGTCATGGGGAGATTGTAAAACTCAGGGAGCGGGGCGTCCACGCGGTTCTGATCGGAGAGACCTTTCTGCGCGAAAAGGATGTCGGAAAAAAAATACAGGAAATTATGAAAGGAGGCGTGGTTCAGAGTCCGTAGTTTGTGTTTTGAGAACCTTCAAGACGCGAACTGCGAATTACGAGCTACGAGATACGAGCCTATGACGCGAGTGAAAATTTGCGGGATCACCAGCGCGGATGACGCGATGCTGGCCGCTTCGTTGGGGGCTTCGGCCCTGGGATTCATTTTTTTTAAAAAGAGCCAGCGCTTTGTCAGCCCGTACAAGGCCAAAAAGATCATCGGGGAGCTGCCGCCGTTTGTGACACCGGTCGGGGTTTTCGTCAACCAGAAGGAAGGGGCGGTCAGAGACATCGCGGAATTTTGCGGATTGCAGTCGTTGCAGTTTCACGGTGAGGAAACCCCGGCGTATTGCCGGCGGTTTAACCGCTACAAGGTCATCAAGGCCTTCCGCGTCAAACCGGATTTTGACGTCGCGGCGGTCAGGGAATACCGCCCCGTTGTCAGCGCCTTTCTGTTCGACACATACCGGGAAGACACGCGCGGCGGCAGCGGCAAGACCTTCAACTGGAAACTGATTGCGAAGGCCAAAGATTTCGGCCGTCCCGTCATCCTTTCGGGCGGTTTGACCGCCGACAACGCGCTGAACGCCATCAACGAGATTTTTCCCTACGCCATCGATCTCTCCAGCGGCGTCGAAGAATCCCCGGGTAAAAAAAGCAGGCAGGCCCTGGAAAATTTTTTTGCAAAGATTTTTTCGTAAGGCACGGTGAAATTGATTCTTCGCCTGTTCAACGAATTCTCGTCTTTAACCCTCCAGGTCGTTCCTTATTTTATTTTAGGCACATCGTTTGGGGCTGTCCTGGCAACTTACCTGAAGCCGGAATCCGTCTCTAAATATTTAAACAAGGGAATGGGCCCTGTTGTCAACGCCAGCGTTTTAGGGGCAATCCTCCCGGGCTGTGCCTGCGCCACGATGCCGATGGCGGAAGGGCTCAAATCGAAGGGAGCGGGTTTGGGCACGGTTGCAGCCTTCATTTTTGTTTCTCCTCTGCTCAGTCCCCAGACGGTGATCCTGACATACGGGATGCTCGGCTTGAAATTTGCGCTGGCCAGGGTTGTCTTCTCCTTAACAGGAGCGATCACAATAGGTCTCGTTTTTAGCTATTTTGAACACCGGAAACTCAAGGGATTTGTGCTTCACAACCAAAAAGAAGGGCATGGGTGCGGATCGTGTTGCGCAGGTGACGGCGGCATTCAAAGAAAATCATTCCTGGAAAACTTTCTGCAAATAACTCAAGACCTGGGGAAATATTTTCTTCTCGGCATGCTCATTGCCAGTCTATTGACCGTCCTCATTCCCGAAGAGATGATTCCCAAATACATTGGTTCCTCAGGGGCCTTCGCGTATCTTGTCGCCGTCGTGGTCGGTATCCCGGTGTATATCTGTGAGGGTGAAGAAATCCCGTTGACGGCGGCGTTATTAAAACTCGGTTTAGGCCAGGGGCCTGCGATGAGTTTTCTTTTGGGCGCCGTTGGGACGTGCATCCCAACGATGATTATGGCTCAGAAGATCATTGGCAAAAGGCCGACTTTTGTTTACGTATTGTTTTGGTTTGTTTTTGCCGTCGCTGCCGGCGTGTTGTTTAGCGGTGTTTGATCGAGGGGAAATATGAATTTCAGGACTTTCGCGTTTGGATGAGATGCAACGAAGCAGATCGCCAAACGCGAAAGT
>CAYHZK010000009.1:0-24077 GCA_964361085.1 uncultured Planctomycetales bacterium | reverse complement strand
ATTAAGAATTATGAACTTACAAAACTTAATTAAAAGTTAACCGGACAGTACTGACTCGACTTTAGACATTTTTCTGGATAAAAAGTTAAACTACGCGCAGTAACTGCTTTATCGCGCACGGCGCCACCAAACCACTGGGGGTTTGGGAAACCCACCAAGGCCAAACAAACCACCCACAAGCGCAGCATAGAACCATACCAGCTCGCCTGAAAAGAACCAACCAACAAGACCAAACACGCAACCAATACAAGCACCCAAAAGGGCACGAACCAGCAATTTCCGGAAAGAAGGTATTGGTGGGGGAACAATTTTCATAGTTTCAGTTTAATAGCCCTAACGTTCGCGCTAAGCCGCGCGAGTCTTCGAGCGTCGGCCTAAGCGCGTGTTAGCCGCTCATTGCCCGAACGCAAAGCGGACCCCTCCCATGGCCAGAGCGAAGAGGAAGGCGTACGAAAACTTATCCAGCCGTACGAGATCCTCGCCTCTTCGTCGGCGCCACGCGCCAAGCATCCCCATGATTATGCCCGCGGCAACTGGCGTGATGAGGAGATTGGCGACCTGCAAGGTCTCGATTTCGATAAACAACGCTGGGAAGAAAACAAGACTGACGCCCCCAGCTAGCGCACCAAATATGGCATAACCAATCGTGGCCAACCACACCTCTTGCGGCGCCGACCTTCGAAAAGACTCGCGCAAGCTGTGCATCCCAAATCCAACGAGCGTCTCAAACACGACCTGAAGCAGTATCTCGCCCAAAAACTGAAGAATTGCTAATACAAGTTCGGCGATACACGACCTCCTTAATCCGAGCGGCTAATAGTCAATTATCCAAATTCATCTTTTCCATACGAAGGCAATTTCTCGTTGGTAAGGACGACTGGATTATAGCATTTTCACATTATTTCTGACAGCCCAGAACGGGTAACTCCGGCCTCAATTCGTGCTTGGTTGATTATGCCGATAGCTGGGCATTCTTGTGTTTTAGTTTTTTAAACATCCCTTTCCATACAAAAAGTTTTTTGCCCACACCTAGGGTGACGCCTCCTTTCTCAGATGACGGGTTAGGATGTCGACGGTGATGTCCGGCGTGAGGACTTCGGGCAAGAAGATGGGCTGAGCATCGTGAGGGGCGTAAAGGACGTAGACCGGGATACTGCTTCGGCCGTAGCCTACCAGGGCGGTTGTGATCTCGGCATCGTTGTTGGTCCAATCCGCCTTCAGGGCCATGATCCCTAAATTCCGAAAAGCCGCTGTCACTTTTTTGTTCTGAAATACCAGCCGGTCATTGACCTGACAGGTCAGGCACCAGGCGGCGGTAAAGTCGATAAAAACCGGCTTGCCCTCGGCCCGCAAACGCGACACCTCGTCAGGAGAAAAATCCTGCCAGAGGATGCCGCCACGGGTTTCCTGCGGTGCTGTTGCCGTTCGGGATGACAGGACCGATGTTCCCCCGACGGAGACAACAAGCCCCCCGACCGCTAATACGACCGCGACAAGAGTCCCCAAAAAAGTCCTGCGGCCCTGCTGCATGAACCCCAGCACCCACAATCCCATCCCCAGCGACAACAATCCGCCCGCCAAAATAATGACGGCGCCGATCCCCTTTTGCAGTCCCAGGACCCACCCCAGCCAAATCACACACGCCAGCAGCAAAAATCCCAGGCCCGCCTTCAATCCAACCATCCAGCGACCCGGTTTGGGAACAAAACGGAGCCACCGGGGAAACACCGACAACGCAACATAGGGAGTCGCCAACCCCAGCCCCAGACACGTAAAGACTAACAATGCCATCCACGGCGGCTGTGCGAGGGCAAAGCCGATCGCGGTTCCCATAAACGGCGCTGTACATGGTGTCGCGACAACCGTCGTCAAAACCCCGCTTAAAAAATGTCCCATCGCCCCCGCCGCCGGGACCCGCCCTCCGGCCTCGGGCCAAAGCAGGCCGATTTCAAAGACACCCAGAAGATTCAACGCCAGAAGAAAGAGAAGACTCGCCACCGCCGAGACAAAGACCGGAGACTGGAACTGGAATCCCCAGCCCAGTTGATGCCCGGCGGATTGAAGCGCGATCAATATCCCCGCCAGAATCCAAAAACTCATCACGACCCCGGCGAAAAACAAAATGCTCGAGGCAAAAATCCTGCGACGGTCACCGCCGGTTTTGACCAGCCCGATCACTTTGATCGATAAAACCGGAAGGACGCAGGGCATAAAATTCAGGATAATACCGCCGAGCCAGGCCAACAGACAGGCTAATAACGGCGTCAGCGAACGGCCCGGCGCCGCGGACGCGACAACCCGCGCCGGCATGACGGGAAGATCGATCTTTAAAGCGCGGTACCGGCCTTCGGCGTCCCATCCGGAAGACTGCACCAGAACCCCGGCGAGTCGCTCCGGGACTTTCTCCAATAACGACGACTGGCGCACCGTCAAACGATATCCTGGAGGATCTTTTCTCAAATCCTGGGGCCCGGCATGTTCGATCCATGTGTCGCCGTACGGAAAAAACTCAACATCCTTCAAGACGGCCTTCGGATTGGGCGAAGACAATTGCAGGATAAAAACCCCGGGTTCGCTGCGGACACCAATCGACCAGAGACTGACATCGGTCGGCCAAAGCCGGCGGCTTTTTTCCAGAGCCGCGGCTCCCTCGGGATGAAGCCGGGGCGCGCCGGCGTCCACCGGCAATGACATCCGCAGGCTGCCCCCGCCGGGGAGACAGTCCACTTTGCAGGCCAGCCATTCGATTTTGGCGGCGACACTGATGTCGCCGCCGACGGGCAGATCAGCCGGAGGAAAAATCCGGCTCCAGAGAATCACTTCATCTTCATAACTAAAACTCGTGAAGGGCCCCACAGAAATCCGCGCGGGATACGGCCACCGGATCTCTCCGGCGGAAAATCCTTGCGGGAGCTGCCAGTCGATCGATGGGGCGAGGCCCGAGTCGCCGGGATTTTTCCAGTAAACATGCCAGCCCTCATCCATGCGCATCCGCACCCCCGCCCAAAACGGCGCGCCGGGCCGCACGGCCGCGACGTCCGTCACCAAGGAAACCTCCGTATGCGCCTGATAAACCGGCTGGGCCAAAAGAGGCGCGGCGGCAAGAAAGAGAAAAATGAGGCTGAAAAAAATTTGTCCCGGCATTCTCTTAGATGGCCGGATTGTCCGTCTGGCCTGTCCGTATGCTGATGACATGGTCAATGGTGGAAATGAAAATTTTGCCGTCTCCCCTCCGCCCTGTATGCGCATTCTCCTGGATGGCCTGGACAATCTTCCCGGCTTCTTCATCCTGGCAAACAATCTCGATCTTCATCTTCGGAGTAAACTCCGTGACATAGTCGCGGGAATGATGCGGATAAGCCTCGTCCTTTTCTTTTCCAAATCCCCTGATTTCGCTGACGCTCATGCCCCGGATGTGAATCCCGTGCAGGGCATCGGTCACCTTCTGAAGCATAAACGGTTGAACGTAGGCTTTGATTTCTTTCATGGCTGATCTCCTCCTGTTTTTTAATGAGTTCCCCTTTTCTAAAATTCTGTCTGTTCTTCCTTCACAAACCATCCGTAAAAGGCCGGGATGGCAAAGAGCGTTAAGAACGTTGATGACATGAGCCCGCCGATCACGACAATCGCCAACGGCCTCTGCACCTCTGAACCTGTTCCGGAGGAAAAGACTAACGGGATTAACCCCAACGCCGTCGTCAGTGCCGTCATCAAAACCGGACGTAAACGGTCGATCCCTCCCTGGATGGAAGCCTTGGCCATATCGTTTCCCTCAAGCCTAAGCTGTCCAATATACGATACCAGAACAAGTCCATTTTCAACAGCGATCCCAAAAAGGGCAATAAAGCCAACAGAGGCGGGAACAGACAAATTCTCCCCCGTTATAAATAACCCAACCAATCCTCCGACCAACGCTAATGGAATATTAAGAATAATCAACGAGGCCTTTTGCAGCGAACTAAAACTGGAATACAGCAACAAGAATATCAAACCAAGCGTGATCGGCACAACAACGGCCAGTCTTTTGTTGGCTTTTTGCTGAAGCTCAAACTGTCCTCCCCATTCGACAAGATACCCGGGCGGAAATTTGATTTTATCTTTGATGGCCTTCTCCCCTTCCTCAACGAAACTGCCCATGTCGCGCCCGCGGACATTGCACTGAACAACAATAAACCTTTGATTATTCTCCCGCGTGATCTGGCGGGGCCCGACAAGCTCACGAATATCGGCCAACTGGGCCAGAGGCACATGGGCCCCGTTGGGGGCCGACAGAAGAATCCGTGCAATCGCGTCTTTACTGTTTCGATCCTCTTCCCGATAACGAACGAGAATATCAAAACGTTTCACGCCTTCAAAAACCTGGCCCGCGGTTTCTCCGCCCACAGCCGCCCTGATCGTCGACTGCACGTCTTCCATGCTCAAACCGTACCGGGCTATTTTATGCGGATCCGGGGCAATGACCAGCTGCGGCGCTCCCGTCACCTGGTCGGCCTGAACGTCGGCCGCGCCGCGAACCCCTTTCATAACCTCAACAACCTTGTCCGCCAGCTCCTTCAATTCGGTCAGGTCGTCGCCATAAATCTTGATGGCCAGATCAGACCGTATCCCCTCCAGAAGCTCGTCGATGGACATGGCAATCGGCTGCGTAAAACCCAAATTGATCCCGGGAAATTTCTCCATCTTTTGACTCATAGCCTCAAACAGCTCTTCCTGCGTCCCGGCTGTTTTCCATTCCTGCTTTGGTTTTAAGGAAACATACATCTCCGCGCTGTTCACCGGATCCGCATGCGCGCCGACCTCTCCGCGCCCCACACGGCTGACGACTTGAGTCACCTCGGGAAATTTCATCAGTTGCTTTTCAATCAAAAGGGTTGTGTTTCTCGCTTCCGTTAACGAGATCGACGGCGCCATCGTCGCCCGCACAACCAGCGTTCCCTCCTGAAGCTCCGGCGTAAACTCTTTGCCTAAAAACGGCACCGTCATAAATCCGGCCGTAGCAAGAATCAGCGTCGCAATCAGCGCAATTCCCCTGTGATGAACGGAATAAGTGACAGCCGGCTTGTACATCTTCTGCAGACCCTCGACAAAATGAACGCTTAACGTGGAAAGCGGACCTTTCTTTTTGTCGTTCGTCATAATGACGGAACTCAACGCCGGAACAAAAAGAATCGCATAAACAAGAGAACCGGTCATCGACATCATGATGGTCACGGCCAGAGGCCCGAATGTCTTTCCCTCCACGCCCTGCAATGTCAGAAGCGGTAAAAAAACGATGATGATAATCAAAATGGCAAAAAAAATCGGCTGCCCCATCTCCCGGCAGGCGTCGCCGATGATCTTGATTTTGGACTGGTCGTTCGACTGCGGAAGATGGAAATGACGCTCGCAATTCTCAACCATGACAATCGCGGCATCAACCAGC
Source organism: uncultured Planctomycetales bacterium (assembly GCA_964361085.1). GTDB lineage: Bacteria > Omnitrophota > Gorgyraeia > Zapsychrales > JANLHA01 > CAYHZK01. The sequence goes on along the minus strand of CAYHZK010000009.1, from coordinate 18,655 downwards.
ATACCGATCGCAATCGCCAGTCCTCCCAGCGTCATCAAATTCGCCGAAATCTTGTAATAATTCATGAGAATAAAGGTCAGAAACATACTGAAAATAATGGCCCCCGTTACAATGATTGTCCCCCGCACACCGCCGATAAAGACAAACAGGACAAGGGCAACCAGAAGAATCCCCTGCAGCAAGGAATCGGTCACGGTGCGGACACAGGCCTCAACCAAAGTCTTCTGGTCGTAATAATGGACAATTTTAATCCCTTCCGGCAGAGCGGCGTTGATCTTCTTCAATCGCTCCTCAACATTGCGAATAACCGTTGACGTGTTCGACCCAAACAATTTGATCACCATGCCCGCCACGACTTCTTTTGTGCCGTTGAAAGTCTGCAGCCCCCGGCGAACGGCTCCGCCGATTTTAATATCCGCCACCTGCTTGAGATAAATCCGGGTATTATCTTCCAAGGTTTTAATAACAACATTTTCCAAATGTTCGATATTCCTGACTAATCCTGTCGAACGGATCACATATTCCTCCTGCCCCTTCTCGATAAACTGCGCCCCCACATTGAGATTATTTCGTTTGATAGCGTCGATGATCTGTGAAAGGGTCAAATTGTAAGCCAGCAATTTCTCGGGGCGGATCACAACCTGATATTGCTTTTCTTCACCGCCGATCCCCAACACCTCGGTCACCCCGGGAACGGTTTGTAAATTAAATTTAATGAGCCAGTCCTGAATCGTTCGCATCTCTTCCGGCGTGCGGGCCCCTGTTTCATCCTCCAAATAGTAAAACAACACCAGCCCCAGCCCTGTGGAGATAGGCCCCATCCCCGGATCACCCATGCCTTCCGGGATGTGCTCCCGGGCCTCATTCAATCTTTCCGACACCAACTGCCTTGCCCAAAAGATATCCGTTCCGTCCTTAAAATAAACATTCACAACCGAAAGTCCGAAATTCGAGACTGAGCGGATCTCCTCGACATTGGGCAGGCCGTTCATCGCCGACTCGACGGGATAGGTCACCAGTTGCTCGACTTCCTCCGGGGCCAATCCTTCTGTCTCGGTAAAAACTTGAACCAGCGCCGGGGTGACATCCGGAAAGGCATCGATGGGCAGGCGGTCATAGGCGAATTTGCCAAAAACACAGACGGCCGCAAAGGCCGCAAAGACAAGAAGACGGTTTTTTAAAGAGGCGTCTATCATTCGATTGATCATCGTCAAACTCCCTGATTGAATCGTTAACTTTTAATGGGCGTGACCGTCCCCAAAAGATTCTTTGGCGTGTTCACTTTTCAGATTAAAACTTCCCTGCGTGACAACCCGTTCCTTTTCCCCGATGCCTTTTTTGATCTCCACATCATCGCCGAGGCTTTGTCCCAGGATAACTTCTCTGAGAACAAACCGGTTTTTATCTTCCATCACAAAAACAATATCCTCTCCATTCAGCTCCTGAACCGCGCTCTGCGGAACCGCCAAAACTTTTTTATCGGAACCCTGAATCAACTCTGCCGACACGAACATCCCTAAACGCAACAAATGTTGCGAATTATCCACATCGACCCTGACCTTGACCGCCTGAGAGTCTTCTTCCACCTGGGGCGAGACATAGACAACCTCTCCGTCGAATTTTTTGCCCGGGAAGGCGATCGATTCCATTTGAGCTTTTTGTCAGACCTCGACAAAACCGATGTCTTTTTCATACACATCGACGGTCGCGCGCAGCGTGTCGATGTTGACAATGCTCATCAAGGATTTTAACCGGTCAACGTGGTCACCCGGTTTGACATAAACGGCTAAAATAACGCCGGGGATGTCAGCCGGGGCATCCTGAAAGGTTCCGTCGGATTTGCGAACGGTCAGCAGGGGACTCCCCTTCTCAACCGCCGTGCCAAGATCGACATGAATCTTCTCAATGATTCCGTCTCCGGCGGTCACATAAGAATGCCCTTCCGTATCCTTGGCTATTTTCCCAAAGACCTTAAGACGGCGCTCCACAACCCGCATTTCCGCCGGCTCGGTCTTTAATTGAATCATCGCCTGGGCTTCCTGATCCAGTTCTATCACTCCCTCTTCATGCCCTTCGCCTGCCTCATCATGGCCGGCATGGCCCTCGTGTTCCCCGGATTTTGCCTGGCTTATTGCTGGAACATTAAAAGCGAGTATCAATAAACCTGTCATGAACGCTGAGCTTATATACCCCAAATGCCTTTTCATTATTTTTTCTCCTCTTTTGCAAATCCATGCGTTTGACCAATCACCTGCTCTAAATCAGCCGACTTCAGGGCATGATCCGTCAGGGCTTCGAGATATTCCTGTTTCGTTTTTTGATAGGAAGCTATTCCTTCCAGATAGGTCAGGAAAGACGCTTCCCCCTCGTCATATTCGATGGTAATAATCCGTAATAATTCGTTGGCTTCTTTAATAGAGTCCTCGAGATTGTGGAGGGTCTGGAACGTCAAGGTGACATTTTGAAAGGCCTCATAAACATCGAGCTCAACCGTCCTCTTTAAAGCCTCCAGGTGAATCCCGGCCGTTTCCTTTTCAAGATCAGCGGCCTGGGCGTCGCCCTGAAATTGATGCCAGAGCGGCCATTCAAAAGAAACCCCTGCCCCGGCGTTGGTCAATTCATCTTCCCGGTTCGCGAAGGCGCTCACCGTGACATCCGGCATGGCCTGACGCTTTGCGAATTGAAGTTCTTTATCCCATTTGTCAACTTCTTGCTTTTGGCTCACAATCTCCGTGTTTTGCGATGAAGCCATATCGAGATATTCTTCCAGAGTTTTCGCAATGGCCTGAGGCGAGAGATTGTCCTGCAACTTAACAACCTCATTCATTGTTCTGCCCAAGAGGATATTCAATCTTCCCAGGGCAATGCGAAAATCGTTGTTCACTTTCAATAAGCTATTTCTGGCCTTGGCAGCCTCGAGTTTTGCCCTGGCCAGTTCGTGACTGCGCGCTTTACCGGTGTTGAACCTCACCTGAACCTGATCCAGGAGCCTTCGCGCGATATTCAAATTTTCTTCCGCCAGCTCAATGCTTTTCTGTCCCAAAAGCGTTTGAGCGTACTGCGCTTTGATTTGACGGGAAACGTTTAACCATACTTTCTTGAATTCCAGCTCGGCCAGAACGACCTCATCTTTGGCAATGCCGATTTTCAGCCCCCTCTTGCCCCACAATTCCAGCGGCTGACTCACTTTCCCCTCGCCCTCAAGCGCGCGATCGTCATCCTGGCGCAGCTTATCAACCTCAAATTCAACGTCCGGATTAGGAAACTTTCTCGTCTGGCGATAATGCGCGCGCTGGATCTCGATTTTCCTGCGGGCTTCCAGAACGTCCGGGTTATTTTGCCATGCCGCCGCAAGGGCTTGCTCGATCGAGAGAGCATCCGCGGCCTCCTGCGCTCCAAGAGGAGGAATTGAAAATGGATTCAAAACGATCAATGCAAAAAATAAAATGAGAATATTCCTGCTCATAAAGTTAGACTCCCAGATGACAAATTTTAAAATGTGAGAGAAAAGACCGGGACTTTATGAGAGGACGATCGGAGGACGCCGGGACGCGCTGAGAAACGGGTCTTCGGGGGAACGGCTTCCAAAGGAGGAAAAAAGACTGGATTGTGAAGGCAGGTTGATACTGATCGTATTATTGGGAAGCGCGGAATGGCAGCACGAGGCATGGCATACCATGGTGCAATGGTGCGTGACATTTTGTGAATGCGGATGGTCGCAGAAGCCCTCAGTGGGAATAAGGGCGGTCATAAGGCCAACCAACAAAAACATGATAAAACAATTTCGCAATTTTCGCATCATGCCTTTTCACTCACCGTTGTGAAATTCCCTTCGGAGGCCTGGTCCCGCCGCGAGTTGTTTTCTCCGTCATCGAAAATGACGTTGCGGCGGCCATGAAACATACGAAAATATATCATACCTCCCTTTAAAAATCAAATCGGGGCTTTCAATATTCAATCCCGGCCTGGGCCTTGATGCCCTGCTGGTAGGGATGTTTGATGCATTTCATTTCCGTCACGAGGTCCGCCATGTCGATCAAGGCCTGCGGCGCGCCGTTGCCGGTCAGGATCACGTGCTTTGAGGCCGGTTTCTTTTCCAGCTCGGCGATCACGTCTTTGACGTCGAGGAAATTATATTTCATCACGTAATTGATCTCATCGAAGATCACAAGCTGATAGTGTTTGTCGTGGAGGATCTCCCGGCATTTTGCCCACGCCTTCTGGGCGGACTTGACGTCCTCTTCAAAATTCTGCGTGACCCAGGTGAACCCTTCACCCAGCGAAAGCATCAGGCACTGATCGGAGAATTTTTTAAAAAATTCTCCTTCGCCGGTCTTCCACTTCCCCTTAATGAACTGCACAATCGCGACCTTGTATCCCCGCCCTATGGCCCGCAGGGCCGTGCCGAAGGCGGCGGTTGACTTGCCCTTGCCGTTGCCGGTGTGGACGATGATGAGCCCTTTTTTGACCGCCGTTTTGATGTCCCGGTGCCGCCGGGGCGCATGGTCTTTCTTAACGGGCATAGCAACCTCCTCATGAATAACCTTCGAGAATTTCCGTTCACTGTTCGCTCCATGGCAGCTTAAGCATCAAAAATTTTCTGGTCACAGCCTGTCAAACTCCTCACCGCCTACGGCGGTTCGTCGAACAGTGACAGGCTCATCGTGACCAGAAAATTTTTGACAAGCTGCCGAATTCCGCGAACAGTGAACGGAAATTCCGCAGCCACAATAATTCTAAAAAATTTTAAAATTATGCTCAATCCAGAGACACAATAACAAGGTCAACCATGCCGTCGCCAGCATTAAGTTGATACTCTCAAGAATGACCTGACCGTCGAGTGCACGATGCGGCGTTCCCAGGAAGGGTTTTTCGACGACCCTTCCCTCATAGCAGTTCTGCCCACCGAGCCGGACATCCAGGGCCCCGGCGAAGGCAGCCTCGGGGATGGCGCTGTTTTCGCCGGACATCACCCCGTCGTTCCATCCGACGGTCAACGCCGCTTTCGCGTTCTTTCGCGAAAAAAACGCCGCGAGCACGACAAGACCGTAACTCAGCCGCGCCGGGATCCAATTCCATACGACATCCTGCTTCGCGGCCGCAAATCCAAAATCGCGATACCGTTCGTTCCAATGCCCGATCATGGAATCGAGCGTGTTCACCGCCTTGTACGTCAGGGCCAGCGGCGCGCCGCCCAAGGCCGCGTAAAACAACGGCGCGACGACACCGTCAACCGAACTCTCCGCAACCGTCTCGACGGCCGCGCGCGTAATATCGCTTTCTTCCAAATGCTCCGTGTCGCGCCCGACGATCCTGGCTAAATTTTTCCGCGCCTGCTCAAAATCGCGCCTGACCAGATCCCTGTGGATTTTTTCAGCCTCCTTTTTCAGATCATGAACGGAAATCGCCGTATAAATCCCGAGGATATTAAAAACATGCGCCAGGAGAGGGTGAATTTTCTGAAGCAAAAAAAGCCCCGCCCCAAAGAAAACAAAAACCACAAGCGGAAAACCAACCGCGAAGACCGCTCCGGCGACTCTTTCCCGGCGGATAAACCGGCGAAAGAAAATTTCGCCCCGTTCAATCAGGCGGCCCATAACGCGGACGGGATGATACCGGTATTCGGGGTCGCCAAACCACAAATCCGCGACAAACGCTAAAAGGAGAGACATCGGTCCGTGAGCAACGCTTCTTTCAAATTTTCCATTAAAATCAGATTCTCCCGTCGGGTTTTTAAGGCCGCGCGGAAATAACCATCGGTCAGTCCCGCCATGTCGTCCATGGCCCGCAGATAAACCCCCCGCGATTTCATAAAACGCCAGAACGCGTCGTCGCGGTCCTTGTCGTTCAGCCTGACCAGAAAAAAATTGGCCAGGCTTGGGAAAACCTTGATCTCCGGCATCCGGGACAAACGCTGATAAAGATCTTCCGACTCCTCTTTGAACCACGCGAGACTCTTGTTCTGAAACTCCTCATCGCGCAGCGCGGCAACCGACAACCGCTGGGCCAGAATATTACACGACCACGATTCCTGAAGAAAACGCATGCGGGAAATCACCTGCGGGGCCGCCAGCGCAAACCCGGCGCGGACACCGGCCAGGCCAAAAAATTTTGTCAAGGAACGGACAACGATCAAGAAAGGACTGCGCCCAACCTCCTGATGCACGGAAAACCCGGGGTTCCAGTCGACAAAGGCCTCATCGAGAAGGAGGGCTATGCCGCGCCGCTCTGTTGCTTTTATAAGAGAAATCATCTCTTCGCGCCTGAGGGCTGTGCCCGTCGGATTGTTGGGGTGTCCGATGACAACGATGTCAATGCCGTCGATTTTCTCAAGAATCGCGTCGCAGGGGAAATTAAAATGATCCTCGTCCTTGAGAAGCAGGGATTCAATCTGCGCGCCGGAAAGCGCAAGCAGCCGCCGGTATTCATTAAAACACGGCTCAACAAGCAGGGCCCGCCGTGGTTTCAGGGCGCGGATGGCAAGGTCAAGAAGCGCCATGGCGCCGTTGCCGGCGATGACATGGTCGGGCGCAAGCGAAAAGCGGACCGCGACCTCGTCACAAAATTCACGGGCGTTGGTATCGGGATATTGTGAAAGATATTTAAGGGATTCCTGATAAACTTTCGCGACATCCGGCGAAACGCCCAAAGGATTGACATTGCTCGAAAAATCCAGAATCCTGTCCTTCAGAATACCCGTCTCGGCAGCAAAGCCGTCCAGGTCTCCGCCGTGCTTTAAAAATATTTTTTTCATAGTAGAAAATCCTTATCGGTAGATTGGGAGACGCAGGGATATTTCTTTTTTGCCAACCCCTCCTCCCAGTCATCACCGAATGAATTCTTTAAACCTTTGTGATCACAATAAAAAGAAGATACGCAGCAACCTCGCTCATTTCCCCCGTCGCCCCGATGGTGTCGCCGGTGATGCCGCCGATTTTTCTGCGATAAAAATGACCGGCCGCCAGGACAAACACAAGAACCCCCGCGGCCACACAAAATCCCCGCCAGCCCAAAAGCAGGGCCACCGCAAGCGCACAGAGACTCGCGCCGCCGAGTTCCCGCAAGCCCGTTTTCCGGGCCACCGTCTCGCCGAGGCCTCCCTCTTTTCTCGCGGGGGGATGAAGATAACTCAGGACGACAAAAGACCAGCGGGACAGGGTCACGGCGAATAAAAATATTTTTTCCTTAAAAGGCACCATCATGAGGAGTTCCCATTTGATCAGAACCAGAAAGACAACGCTCAATGCCCCCCAGACGCCGACGCGCGGGTCTTTCATCACGGCGAGAATGTCCTCCCGCGTTTTGCCCTGGAAGAAGCCGTCGAAGAAATCCGCCAGCCCGTCGACATGGAGCCCGCCGCTGAGCACAATGGGGAATAAAACGAGGAGAAGATTGAGAAACCGTTCCGGGAAAAACGGCTCCAGGAGCGCAACCAGCCCAAGCGAAAGAGCGGCGATCCCCAGCCCCACCGCCGGGAAAAAAAGCATGGCCGACGCCAGGGCATTTTTTCTGTCGGAAACCGCGACGGTCAGGGGGATGATCGTTAAAAAGGAGACGGCCAGAAAAAAATCGTCAAGGATGGGAAACGGATTCTTTCTTTTGGGCAACTTGGGCCTCCTCAAAGGTCGCCACTTCGTTATAAACGCGCACGCCGGCCTCGAGAAGGCCGAGCGCAAGGGCCGCGCCGCTCGCCTCCCCCAGTCTCATCGAAAGGCGCAACAGCGGTTCTTGCCTGAATTCCCGCAAGACGATCCCGTGGCCGCGCTCTTGAGATTCGTGAGACAAAAAAACATAGTCCAAAACCGCCGGATTGAGTTGATAAGCCATCAAGGCCGCGGCCGCGGCCACCACACCGTCGACGACAATGGGGATGCGAAAACAGGCGGACGCCACAATCGCGCCCGTCATGGCCGCGATCTCATAACCGCCCACATGCTGCAGGATATTTAACGGATGGGTCAAAGACGAGGCGTGTCTTTCAAGCGATTCTTCAATCACCCGGATCTTATGCTGCAGCCCCTCCTGACCGACACCCGTGCCTCGCCCCGTCACCAGCGCCGGCGCCGCCTTCAACCCCGCCGCGATGATGGCACTCGCCGAGGTCGTATTCGCAATCCCCATTTCCCCGACGGCCAGAATATCCACGTTTTCCTGGCAGGCCTCCTCCGCCATCCGCCATCCGGCCTCCAGGGCCCTGTCCAGCTCCTCCGCCGTCATGGCCGGTTCCACTCTAAAATTTTTTGTTCCCCGCGCCACCTTCGCCTTCACCAGCGCGTCGTGTTCCAAAAAATCGCAGTCCACGCCCACATCGACCACCTTCACCCCGGCGCCGGCGTGACGGGCGAGCGCATTGATCGTGGCCCCGCCGTTTAAGAAATTCATGACCATGGCCCTGGTGACTTCTCTGGGATAAAGGCTCACCCCCTCGTGTTCGACACCGTGATCGCCGGCAAAAATCAAAATCCTTTTTGTTTTCAGCCGGAGGCGTTCCTGTTGCTGGATCGCCGCCAATCTGACGATGGCATCTTCCAGCCGCCCCAAACTGCCCTGCGGGCGGGTCTGCTCGTCGAGACGCCTTTGCGCCTTCAAAAGCCAGTCTTTATCGAGCGGCTGGATCTTTTGGACACGGGTCACCCATGAATTCATAAACCTGTCCTCCCTTTACGGATTGCGGGATACCCGAAATCAGCATGACCACGTCATCGCTGAGCCGCGCAGCCCTCTGGTTGATAAAACCCAATTCATCCACGAATGCCATCGCCAGTTCATTGTCCGGCGCGACGCCAAGCCCGATCTCATTGGTCACCATGATCAAAGGTGCCGGCGGAGAGGCCAGGATTTCCAAAAACGCATCCATCTCCCGACGGAGTTTATGCGCGTCGCCTTTGAAATGATAAAGCAGGTTGTTGACCCAGAGCGTCAGGCAGTCGATGAGGACGACAGCGTTTTTTTCAGAAACCGTCTTCAAGGCTTGAGCGAGATGGAGCGGTTCTTCGATCGTTATGAATTCACCGGCCCGCTCTTCCCGGTGCCTTTTGATTTTCGCGGTCATCGCCGCGTCGAAGGGTTGCGCCGTCGCGATGAAAAACTTCTCCCCGATGGCCCGTCGCGCCAGCGACAGGGCGTAGCGGCTTTTGCCGCTCCTGATCCCGCCGGTGACAAGCGTGATTTTTTTAGAACCCATCAGGCCGCCATCCTTTTTTGAAAAACGTATTGTTAAGGCACACCGCCTGAGTCCAGTCCTCGTCGTGCCTTAAAATCGTGACCGAGGCCGGATCCAGCCGGAAGAAAAAAATATACTTGAGCGGAAATTTCAAAAGCACATTGAGCGTCATCCGGATCGTCCCGGCGTGGGCCACGACCACGATTTTCCCGCCCCCATGCCGTTTCAAACAATCATTTAAAAATTGACCGACGCGATTTTTAAGCGACGCCAGCGATTCTCCGCCGGGCGGAACACCCCATCTCCCCTGCGCCCATTTGAGATAGACAGGGTCTTTCTTCTCTAATAATTCCGCGGCGGTCTTCCCTTCCCATCGCCCGAATCCGATTTCATTGAGACGCGCGTCTTCCGCCGGCATGAGCCTGGTGCCGCGGGTGATGATCTCGCCGGACTCTTTGCACCGCGTTAACGCGGAGGTATAAAGAACATCCGGCTTAAACCCCCGAACGATCGGGGCCAGGTCGCGGAATTTCTTCTTGCCCGACGGCGACAGGGGGACGTCCGTCGTTCCCTGATACCGTTTCTCTCTGGTCCATATCGTGTCGCCGTGGCGGATCAAGATCAGATAGGTCATGGCGCCTCTGTTGCTTTTCCCTTACGGAAACGGTGCGTAAATTCCGGATCGTAAAGACGGGAATTGGCAAAATCGCTTGAAGTTAAAACGCGCCCCACAAGAATAATGGCCGTCTCGGTGATCCCCGCCGTCTTGACTTTATCGGCGATATCTTGCAATGTCCCCAAAACGATTTTTTGATCCGGCCACGTCGCCTTCTGCACCACGGCGACCGGACAATCTCCGCCGTAATGCGGCGTCAATTCCTTGACAACCTTCCGGATGTGGGCCACGCTCAAAAAAAGCACCATCGTGGCCCGGTGCTCACCCAGCGCACTCAACTTTTCTCTCTCCGGCATCGGCGTGCGGCCTTCGACCCGCGTCACAATCATGGTTTGCGTCAACTCGGGAAGCGTCAATTCTTTGCCCAAAACCGCGGCCGCCGCGGTGAACGAAGAGACCCCGGGGATGATCTCATAAGGGATTCCCAATGCTTTCATCCTGCGGATCTGCTCCGCCGTCGAACCGAAGATCGACGGGTCTCCCGTATGAACTCGCGCAACATCCTGATCCTTTTCAAAGGCCTCTTTAAGGATCGTCGTGATCTGATCCAAGTCCATGCCCGAAGAGTCATAAACCTTCGCGTCGTCCCGAGCCCGCGCAATCACCTCCCGCGGCACCAGCGACCCGGTATAAAAAACCACCGGACACCGCTCAACGAGTTTTGCGCCTTTTACTGTGATCAAATCCGGATCCCCCGGCCCGGCGCCGATGATGTAGACTTTCATAGAACTCCTATCGACACTTCAAAATATTCTCCCGCACGATCTCCCATATCTCGTCGGGCATGTGTTCCAGCCAGCGGGCGTCGGTTTTTCCGTTTTGATCCTTCTGACACGTCACCACCCGCCACAGCCGGTCGCTCACCGAATGATTCCGCAAAATCACGAAGCGTTTAAAAAGGAGTTGCGCCAGGGCTTCTCCCTGCGTTTCCATTTCCAAAAAATCGCCTTCCTCCAACGCAACATCCCCGACGACATTCAGTTTGCGGTACGGGACAGGCTGATTAGGCCCGGATTCCGCAGGGGCGGCAAACCCGCACCCCGCGAAGTCGCACGGTTCCTTGAGCGCGCCGACCAGATAATATTCGCCGTTGGTCTCGGCGATGATCGCCCCGGCCAGACGCGCGACCGTAGAAAGGGTTTTGGGTGGAAGCTCAGGCATGATCCTCCACCTCGATGTCGCGCAGCGGCTTCCCGTCGGCATCAAGACGCAAAGAATGCGCGGGCCGCTGCCCGGTGTGCGCCTGCCCGTCCCATGTGTATTTGTTCGTGTAGCCGCGCGGCGTCACCAGATACCCTTCGTAAACAAAACTGTTGCTGTTGCCGATGATGACCGTCGTCAGCATTCCGATTTCATAATCCAAAAATTTCGACAAATCTGTGAGGATCACCTTCTGAAGATCGCGGTACGCGCTTTTGACGAGTGCCACGGGCGTCTCCAATTTGCGGTACCGGCTGATGATCTTTTGCGCGACGACAATCTGATTGGTCCGCCGGCCGCTCTTGGGATTATAAAGCCCGATTACAAAATCCGCCTGGGCCGCCGCGTCGATCCGTTTTTCGATGACAGGCCAGGGCGTCAGGAGATCCGAAAGAGAGATCGAACAAAAATCATGCGCCAGCGGCGCGCCGACGAGCGAGGCGCAGGAATTCATCGCCGTGATCCCCGGGATGATGCGGAGTTCCGGGGAGTCGCCGCGCTTCCACTGCATCTCCCGCAGGACTTCAAAGACGAGTCCCGCCATCCCGTATACCCCGGCATCGCCCGACGAAACAAGCGCGACGGTCTCCCCCTTCTTCGCGCGTTCCACCGCCATCCTCGCGCGGCCGATCTCCTCGGTCATGCCGGTCTTCATAATCTCTTTGCCTTCGATCAGATGTTTGACAAGCTTGATATATGTGCCGTACCCGACGATAAAGTCCGCCTGCGAAATCGCCTTCAGGGCCGCCGGCGTCAGATGCGCCTCATGCCCCGGCCCGATCCCAACAACATACAAATGTCCTTTTTTCTGTTCCATTGTTATTTCACCGTATTCCGTATCTCGTGGTTTGTATTTCGCGAATCAAATCTTTACAACCTCCCGCTGCCTCTGCCTTGCCGGGAAAGGAATGCGCGCCACCGCCATCGTCATGGACCGCGCGATGTCCGGTTCTTTATAAATCTGTTTCGACACAATCAACTCCGACGCGCCGGCCGCCAGCAAGGCGCTGGGTTCGGCAACACCCCTGGTCCCGACAAAACTTTTGACCGTCTCCGACGGATTCGGGATGTTTTCGACTCGATCGAGCTGTTCGGCGGAAAAGATATTAAATTCCCAGCCGTACTTTTCGTTCAATGCCAAAAAGGCGGGCTCGTTCGCTTTCTTCTCAACCGACGCGATCGCCTTCACGCAGCGGATGTCCAGCCGATATTTTGCCAAGGTCGCCTTGACCCCCCGTTCCACCAGTTCGAAAGGCGTCTGACTGTCGCAGCCCAGTCCCAGGACCAGACTTTTGGGACGGTAAATGACGGCTTTCTCATAAATCCCGGGATATTCGTTCCGAAAATCCCGGTCCGTGATCACAAGAAAAATCGCATAAGCCTTCGCGTCGACATTCTCGAAACCCGCCGTATATTCAACCCCCGGCGGCAGGGCCTGCTCCAGGGGCCAGAACTGCGGCTCACCGGTTTCCTGAATCACCAGAACCGGCTGCTGATTGACAACCGCGGCGCACCCGAGCGTGACATTGCGATCCAGGTCATCCAGGACCCAGCCTAAGTCCCGGCCTAAAATATCGACGGTCAACGTCCCGCGCACATCGGAGGCCGTCGTGATCACCGGTACGGCGCCCAAAATCTTTGCGACCCGATGGGCAAACTCGTTGCCCCGACCGACATGACCCGACAAGATCGGAATGACGAACTGCGCGTTGTCGTCGACACATAAAATGGCGGGATCGACCTTTTTATTTTCAAACAGCGGGGCCACCATCCGCACCACAGCGCCCACGCTGATGATAAAAATGTGCGCGTCGTAAGCCTTAAAATTCTTCTCCAATGTCGGACCCATCGGAAGAGGCATCGGCAACGCGTTCGTCGGGGCGTTGGCCACCAATTTCTCGGAGACATACATCTCCGCATGCGGGAGCTGCGCGACAAGATTCCCGGCGATCTCAAGCCCGTGTCTGGTGATGGCATACACAGCCCAGGGTTTTCTGAGGTCGATCATGCCTTGACCTCGCTCGACGATCCCGCCGCCCTCGTCCTGCCTTCCAAAATACCGTTGCGGCTTTTTTTGCAAACCACCACCATCGAAAAATAATCGCACCGGTCGTTTTTGATCGCGACGATGTCGCGGATGATTTTTTGCTGTTTCATCGTGGCCCTGGAAACATACACCGCGCTATCCAGCAATCCCTCCGCCGTGATCGCGTCGACCACCTGCGGCATGACCGAGGAAACCTTCATCAAAAGGACCGTGTCGAACGTTTTGAGGATCGTCCGCAAATCGTCAATGCCGTAAGAGGCCGGGATGACCGCGATCCGTTCCTCGCCGTCCGCGACCGCCATCCCGGCGACAATCGGCACCGCCGAGATCGAACTCACCGCCGGGACAACTTCAACGTCAACCTCAGGCCAATTCTTTTTCGCGTGATTATAAAGATAAATGAATGTGCTGTAGACAAACGGGTCCCCTTCCGTGATGAAAGCCACATTTTTGCCCGCCTCAAGCCGGTCCCCGATTTCTTTAAATGCGATATCCCAGGCGGGTTTTAAAATCTCGGGATTTTTTGTCATCGGAAAATGGATAAAAAATCTGTCCTGTCCCGGGACATCCCCCACATTGGGCCCGGCGATCGTCCACGCGACCGACGGCGAAAATTGATCCCGCCGCGGGATGGCGATGCACTCAACGCCGCGCAGACAATGGACCGCCCGCAACGTCATCAAGTCCGGAGCCCCCGGCCCGACGCCAACTCCGTAAAGTTTTCCAAAACTCATTGCGATTCTCCGACCTTGTTCTTTCTCACCGCGAAGATGTGAATCGGGTTCAAGGCCTCGTACCGGTGGTAATGCGCGAGCGGAACGCCCCGCGACACATTGAGGAGAACGACCTCCGGCTCCAGCCCCGCGTCTTTAAAGTACTGATACGTCTCCTGAACATTCTCGAAGGTGATCGCGTTCACGACGAGACGCCCGCCGTCGTTAAGTTCTCGCAAGCAATACTCCAGAATTTCCCGCATGCTCCCTTTGCTCCCGCCGACAAAAACCGCGTCGGGCCGGGGCAACCCCTTAAGGGCTTCGGGGGCGCGCCCCAAGACCACATCAACATTATCCACGCGGTGCGTTATCAAATTTTCTTTGCAGATGACGACACTCTCCTCGTCCACTTCAATCGCGTAAACCTTCCCCTCATAACAAAGCTTCGCCGCTTCGATCGCGACGGACCCGGAGGCCGCGCCGATGTCCCACACAACACCGTCCCGACGGAGATTCATAAACCCTATCGAAAGCAACCGCACCTCCCGCTTGGTGATCAATCCTTTTTTGGGCATCCGTTTTTCAAAAACATCCTCATGGAGACAGGGAATTGACACCGGCGGACGCCAGTCTTCGGCTACGCGGATCAGAATCAGAACATTAAGCGGGCTCACATCCTGCGTCCCGGCCAATGCCTCCAACGCGAATTCCCGAACGCGCTCCTCAACGCTCCCCAGATTTTCGCAGACCCAGCATCGCCAACCGTTCTCGCCGTAAGAACGCATATAAGCGGCGATCGCTTGAGGAGAATTCTCTTCGTCGGTAAAAACCGCGACTTTGTGGCGCGATTGGATCCGCGTGATAAATCCTTGCCGCGGCCGGCCGTGCAGGCTGACTGCCAGCGCGTCATCCCATTTGACGCCGATGCGGGAAAACGCCAACTGAATGGAACCCGGATGCGGGATGATCTCGACGCGATCGAGGCCCAGTTTTTTAACGAACAGGCCTCCGATGCCGAAAAACAATGGATCCCCCGACGCCAGGACCACGATGTTGTTTTCCAAAGCCAGCTCTTCGATCTTCGCGAGGATCGCCGCGATTTTTCCTTTGACCGGGATTTTCAATCCCTCGAATTGCGGAAAAAATTCCAGGTGCCGTTCCCCGCCGACTAAGACCTGGGCCTTGCACACCGCGTTCATCGCCCGCGCCGTCAGACTCACGCACCCGTCGTCGCTCATCCCGACGACCGTCACGGCCCTGGGGTTAATTCTTTTCGACTCGTCCCGCACCGTTTCTATTTCCGGCATCTAGCGTCCTTTCGAAAGCAGAAGCAGCGCGTGGATGATCGCGACCGCAATCGCGCTGCCGCCCTTGCGGCCCCGGCTGACAATATAAGGGACATCGAGGGGGAGAATGACCTCCTTGGATTCCGCGGCCGAGACAAATCCCACCGGGACCCCAATGATCAGCGCCGGCTTGACGTTGTCCTCACGCACCATCCGGGCGGTTTCAATCAAGGCCGTCGGGGCGTTTCCGATGGCGATGACAGCGCCATTGAGCAGATTCAAATCTCTGGCCTTTCGCATTGCCACAATCGCCCGCGTCGAATTCCTCGCCTTGGCCTCGGCGATCACGTCCGCGTCCGAAATGAAAGAATGGACCTTGCAGCCATACGCTCTGAGCCGCTCTTCATTGAGGCCCGCCGTGATCATTTTGACATCGACAATGATGTTGCAGCCTCTCATCAGGACGGCGATTCCCAGGGACACGGCCTCCGGGTAAAACGCCATGAGCTGTATGAATTCAAAATCCGCGGTGGCGTGGATCACCCGGCGGACAACCTCCCATTCCGCCGGAGGGAAACCATGCGGCCCCGCCTCCCGGTCGATGATCGAAAAACTTTCATCTTCAATCCGCCTCCCCAACGTCGTCATCTGCCGCATATCCTGGTCTTGAATCTTTTTGGTCATCGCGTCATCCTTTGGGGTACTGGGCCAAAATCTTTCCGTCGAAATCAAACAGATACGCGTGGACCGCCAGGCCCGACGCGATATAATTCTCCGCCACCCGGCAGACCTCTTTGCAAATCAGCGTCGTAAAATCACGGAGATTTTCACTCGCGGCCAATTCCAGGGCGTGACGCGCGGTGTTGGCCTCTAAAATTTTTTGCGCCAGGGCCTCGCCGGCCCCCGCGTCTTTGGCGATACGGGCTAACAGCTGCGTGTTGACCTGGGAACCGGCCACATGGGTTTGCATCTTGCCGTCGGCCATCTTGGACAATTTTCCCATCATCCCGACGATATGGACCCGCTCGATTTTATTCTTGACCGCGGTTTTTAGTCCAACGCCGATAAAATCTCCCACCTGAATAAAACTTTCTTCCCTGACATGAGGAAAGAACTGCATCGCGAACTGCTCCGACTTTCCTCCGGTGGTCAAGACCAGCTCGCGGATCCCCTGGGCCGTCGCGACATCGATCTCCTGAACGACACTCGCCCGGAACGCCGCCGTCGAATACGGCTGCACGATGCCCGTCGTGCCTAAAATCGAAATCCCGCCGATGATCCCAAGGCGGGCGTTGGTCGTCTGCCTGGCCATCTCTTCGCCGCCGGGGACGCTGATGACGACCCGCGCGCCCCGGTAACCGGACGAACTTTTCAATTCCTCCAAAACCATTTCCGTGATATTCCGGCGGGGGACAGGGGTGATGGACGGCCCGCCGAGATCAAGCCCCAGCCCCGGCTTGGTGATCCTCCCTACGCCGTCGCCGTTAATCAGCTCGACCCCGGGGTCTTCCCGCAGTGTGACCGTCGTCGTGATCTCAGCCCCATGCGTGCAGTCCGGATCATCGCCGGCGTCCTTGATAACGCTTGTGATCGCCTGCTGTCCTGTTTTTTCACAACGCCGCAGCGGGAACATGACCTTCTGCCGGTTGGGAAGCGTCGTCTCGATCATCGTCAAGGGCACACCCTGAACCAGATAACGGGTCGCCGCCTTGGCGGCCGCGGCGGCGCAAGCGCCCGTCGTAAACCCGGTCCGGTTTCCTTTTTTATTCCGTTCTGGGAAAGCATTTTCGGCCATATGCCATCTCAGGCAGCGCTTGCCGTTTTTAACGAGGCGTGATTAAAAAACGTTTCGACGACCACCCGGTCTTCGGTGTATCCCAGGGTCAAAAAAAATTCTTTAAGTTCCCTCAAAATAAGCCCGTCTCCGCTCAAATAGATTTTAGAAAAGGTCGCGCCCGCAACGCGCGATTCGACCTCCTTCACGGCGGCGGCAATCCGGGCCTCTGTCCCGACGGGAGGAATAATCACCGGGAACCTGGCATCCACAGCCCCGGGAAGCCAGGCTTTGACGATCGAGACCGGGATAAAATAATCATGGGACCCCGTCAGCCAGAGGAATCGGGTTTGCCGCAGCGCCTTAGGCCGGCGCTTTCCCCGCAGCAGGCCTAAGGCTGCCGTGATCCCGGTGTCGGTCGAGACGCAGAGAGTTTCGCCTTCCGCCTCCCCGGAACAATAATATTTCCCCCAGGGGCCGCTGAATTCGAACGTGTCGCCTTCCTTGAGATCCCACACAAAATTTGAACCGACCCCCTGCGGAATTCTTTTGACGACAAGATCAAAGCAGCGCTGTTCCACGTCGCTCGACGGAATCGAGTACGCCCTTTTGCCCGGTTTGCCGTTGGGGAGCGCTTTGCCGCTGTTGACGATAATATACTGGCCCCCCACGAATCCCAACTCCGCCGGCTCGATCATCTCGCAATGGACATAGGCGGTATCACCATTCCAGGGCTCGGCCCGCACAACCCGGGCTTTAAAAGAAACGGCCATCGTCGTCACCTCGGAAAAACCTCGTGAAGATAATCATGCACCTCATCCAGTTCTTTATAAAATTGATTCATGTCGTTGATCAAACGGTTGAGCTCCAGTTCAATCTTTTTCGTCGTGACCATGAGCGCCCGGTAGTATCCGAGCTTCGGATCGTGCTCCGACGTTTTTGAAACCTTCTCGGCCAGATGGATCAAAGACTCCGCATACAACCGTTTCAAGTCCGCCAGCGTCTGGGCCTTGATCAACGGGGCAATCGGGCCCGGCGCGGTCGCGGCCTTCCCCAGCTCCGCAAGCTCGTGCTGTTTTTCCCGCTCATCATTGACTCCTAAAACATTCATCAGCCCCAGCCGCAATCCCGCGATTTCATGACACGCCATCTTCACCCTCCCCATGCCCCACCCCTCGGGGGGGGGGAATTAGTTTATATAGCTGTAGCGGAATGACCGTTAACTCTTCGCGGAATTCGACGGCTTGTCAAAAATTTTACGGGCACGTTCAGCCTGTCACTGTTCGACGAACCGTCGCAGACGGTGAGGAGTTTGACAGGCTGTGCCCGAAAAATCTTTTGACGCTTAAGCCGTCATGGAGCGAACAGTTAACGGTCATTCCCAGGTTCAATGTTTTATCCACTATTGGATGATCTGATCCACAATCTCCGCGACCAGTTCGTCTTTCAACAGGTGCTTCGAAAAAATTTCTTCCGCGTACCTCGCCTCGCAGCGCCGGTACCAAACCCCGTCGGGATAAATCGCGACCGTCGGCCCGTCCCCGCAACACCCCAGGCAGGACGTCTTCGTGACCTTGATCTGCTTTTCCAGCCCGCGCTCCTTAACGAGCTGCCGCAGCGTTTCCAAAAGACGGATGCTCCCCTGGTCCGCGCAATCGATATTGCCGCAGACCAAGACATGCTTTTTGATCGGGGCATGGGCGTGGCGGTGCGGCATCGCCTGCGTGTGCGTAAAACTGTGACGGATGCTCCACAACAGCGAATTGAGCCCGCCGACCTTGTCGTGCAGCGTATTG
>CAYHZK010000008.1:0-24675 GCA_964361085.1 uncultured Planctomycetales bacterium | reverse complement strand
CCACTGGCACATCCCCACCCCGTGCCCCCAGCCCTTGCCTAAAAGATCGCAAAAATATCCCTTCATGACAATGTAATAATTGTTGCTGCGAACAACATTGGGCCCGACGATCTCCCGAAAATCCTTCCCCGATACGGTTATCTGTTTCCCTTCGCGGTCCGTGATCAAGAGAGACTGGATCCGGTCGCTTTTATCGCGGGCCACCACGTTGATATCCGCGATCATTCCGATCTTGTAACCCTTGGCATTGAGTTTGTCCTGAACATCCTTGAGCCGGAAATTCCGCTTCCAAAAATAGTGCGGCGACTCGCGGCAATACATGCAGCGCACGCCGTAAAGCGGCGTCAGCCCCTCGTGCTTCCACAACTCACGGACATCTTCGGTATGCCCGCCGCAGGTCGCGTGAAAATACGCAGGCAGCACCTCTCCCTTAAAAGTCAAAACCCGTGCCCTCGTGCGATCAATAGCAAGATTCGTCCGGTAACGCTCCGACGTCCGCCCGCCGTAAACCTGCGAATAAATATCGTTGGTCACGTCATATTCCCTGGCGGCGTTCCTCTTCATCTGATAAATGGCATAGCTGCGGGCGGCCACGGCCTGGACTTTCAGGGCTTCAATGGGCCAACGGTGCGACACTTCATGATACAGGACGCCGCGGATATAATCCTCGACATCGAGCCGGTTGACCACAAAAAATTTCTGGTTGCCGTCCAGATTGACGTCAATCAACCCCCGGTAGCGGCGCTCTTTGCGCCCGGCCACAACCGTCACGTCCCGCTGGGCCGAAAACCGCAGCCGCGTCAACGGCAATTCCCGCGCCCCCAGCCGAACGCCCTGGGCCCCTTTTTGAATCACAACGCGCGGCAGACGCCGGCCTCTTCCCAAGATCTCGCCCGTCGCCGGATCAGAAATCTCATAAGCCCCCGGGATTTTTAAAACAACCTCGTCCGCGTCCTTCAAAACGGCAATCCGCACCAGCGCGCCGTTGTCCGGCTGAGCGGCGGCAACCGGACCGTAAATGAGGAGAAGCGCAAAAGCGAAAAACGGCATCATTTCATCATCTCCGGCCCCAAAAATAAAAAAGCAGACTCAAGACAAGACTGATCACAATACTCGTCGTGACGGGGAAATAAAATGTGAAGTTTTCTTTTTTGACCAGGATGTCACCCGGCAGTTTTCCGATCCCCGGGAGCTTTCCGACCGTCATAAAGAGGAGGCCGGCCAGAATGCAGACAGCGCCGATCAACAGCAGAATTTTTCCGATTTCATTCATAACCAGGACTAGAACAATTCGCCCTGCGGTTTTTTTGCGGGACGGGACGAACCGTTGATATGACGTGCGCCCTGTTCCGTCAGTTCCCGGCCGCGCGACGTCCGTTTTAAAAATCCGGTTTTCAGGAGATACGGTTCGATCACATCAACGAGGGTGTCGATCTCTTCGTTGAGGGTCGCGGCCAGGGTTTCAATCCCGACGGGGCCGCCCTGATAATGGTCATCGATGACCTTCAGCAGCCGGCGGTCCAATTCATCGAGCCCGACGTCGTCAATGCCGAGGGTCTTCATCGCCTCCTTGACGACCGGGACTTCAACCGTTTTCAACGAAGTCTTCACCTGCACAAAATCCCTGACCCGCCGCAACAGGCGGTTGGCGATCCGCGGGGTGCCGCGCGCGCGCCGGGCGATCGCAAGGGCCGCCTCCGCGTCCACAGGGACATTGAGTTTGACGGCCGAGGCGGTGATGATCCGGGCCAGGTCTTCCGGCTCATAAAATTCCAGGTGATGAAAAATCCCGAAACGGTCCCGCAGCGGCGAGGCCAAAAGGCCGCTCCTGGTCGTGGCCGCGATGATCGTAAACGGTTTCAGCGTAAAATTGATGCTCCGCGCGTAGGGCCCTTTGTCGACGACAAAATCGATCTTGAAATTTTCCATGGCCGGATACAGGAACTCTTCGACCACCTTGGGCAAGCGGTGGATTTCGTCGATAAACAGAATATCGCCGTGTCCCAGATTCGTCAAAATGCCGATAAAGTCCCCCGCCCGGGAGATCGCCGGGCCCGACGTGATCGTGATATGCACGCCCATTTCATGCGCGATGATGTAGGCCAAAGAGGTTTTGCCCAAACCCGGCGGGCCGGAAAACAGCATGTGCTCGAGCGGCTCATTCCGCTGCTTGGCGGCCTTGATGGAAACGCGCAGATTTTCGACCAGGTCCTTCTGGCCGATGAACTCATTGAGCGAGGCCGGTCTTAAGGAAAGGCCGACAACCTTGTCCTCCTCGGTCTCCTGGTTCAGGATCAGCCGTCGGCGTTCTTCCAGTTCAGCCATAGCGTGGTCCTTTGCTTTAAGATATCGGGATTTCCGGCCCGGGGGGAGGATGCGGGGGATCCGGCGGTGATACGGCGCTCTGCACAATGGGGATGACGTTGTCGCGGTTGCGCGTCACTTCAATATCGGCGAAAAGGCGTTTTTGCACGGCCACGATCTCTTTAAGACGGATCAGTTCCAGGACCGCGATGAACGAAACAATCATCTCGACCTTGCTTTTGGCCTTCACAAAAATGTCGGTCAGCATAACCCGGGATTCTTTCAACAGCGTGTGCAGGATTTCGTGGATCTTCTGGTCCACGGTGTGTTCCTCCGTGGTCAGCTCATAAAATTTTTCTTCTTTCATTTTGTTCAGAGCGGCGGAAAAGGCATTGATCAGATCAAAGAGGGTCGCTTCGAAATAAATTTCTTTGGCGTCATCTTCCAGCTCTTGGCGCGCCTCGTCATCCACCCGGCGGGAAAAAAGATTCTGCCGTTCGCTTTCTTTGTCTTTCAACTGATCGGCGATCTCCTTGAAAAGACGGTATTCCTGCAGGCGTTTGACGAGTTCATCGCGGGGGTCGAGCTCTTCCTCCTCAATCTCGTTGGGATCGGGAGGCAACAACATCTTGGACTTGATGTGCAAAAGGACCGCGGCCATGACCAGAAACTCCCCCACCACTTCGAGGTCCAGCATCTTCATCATGTCGATGTATTCAAGATACTGGTCGGTGATCCCGGCGATGGGGATATCGCAGATATTGATGTCGTTTTTCTTGATGAGGTACAGCAAGAGGTCGAGCGGGCCTTCGAAAAAATCCAGTTTTAATTTGTAACTCATGAAAAAATGATCTCCTTGACCTCGGCGATGGTCTGACGGGCGATGCGCTGCGCTTTTTTGCGCCCCTCCGCCAGGATGTCCCGGATGCGGCTGCGGTCTTTTTCCAGACTGCGGCGCTTTTCCTGAATGGGGGCAAGCGCCCTGAGCACCTCACCGGCAAGGATCATCTTGCAATCCGTGCATCCTTTTTTTGACTGCGTACACCACTGATAAACATCGTCTTTCAGAGGAGGAGCAAAAATCTTATCGTAGCTGTAGACATTACACTCGTCGGGATGCCCGGGATCGGCGAAGCGGATGCGCTTGGGATCGGTGAACATCCGCCGGACCTTGTCCCTGATGACATCCGCCAGATCGGAAAGGTTGATCGCGTTATCGTAACTCTTGCTCATCTTGCGCCCGTCGATCCCCAGGAGACGCGGGGTTGGGGTCAGGATCGCTTCACAGTCGGCGAAGAATTCTTTTTTGCACAAATGGTTGAACCGGCGGCCGATCTCGCGCGTCAATTCGATATGGGGCAGCTGATCCTCCCCGATGGGGACGGCATTGGCTTTGTACAAAAGGATGTCGGCGGCCTGAAGGACCGGGTAGCCTAAAAAACCATAGGTCTGCAAATCGCGGGACGTGATTTCGCGCAGCTGCTCTTTGTAGGTCGGATTGCGCTCCAGCCAGCCCAAGGGCGTGATGCACGAAAAGATCATGTGGAGCTCCAGATGCTCGGGGATTTCGGACTGGACAAAGAGGATCGACCGCTCCGGGTCGATCCCGCAGGCGATCCAGTCGATGGCCATGTCAACGATATTGTCCCTGATGCCTTTGCTCTGCTCATATTCGCCCATGTAGGCGTGCCAGTCCACAATCGCGAAAATGCAGGAATATTTTTCCTGAAGCCGAACCCAGTTGTGCAGGGCTCCCACAAGGTGCCCGAGGTGCAATTTACCCGTCGGGCGCATGGCGCTGAAAACGCGTTTATTCATGAGAATATTTTACTTGAGTTCGGCAAATTTTCTTTTAAAATTCCCATCCCTCGACGGGAGGGGCGAGGGGAGGGTGAAGATTTCCGTTGTCACCCCCACCTATCCTCCCCCGTCGAGGGGGAGGAATCAAGATCAAAAAAGTGCCAAATTCAAATATTTTATTAAGAGATTGGGATTACAGCGTGCGGGCGATCGTTTCGATCTCAAAGGCCTCGAGGATATCGCCGGCCTGGATTTTATCGAAACCCTCGATGGTGATCCCGCATTCGTATCCTTCCTGAACCTCGCGGACATCGTCCTTAAACCGTTTTAACGAAGAAATCGTGCCCGTATGAACCGCCTGGCCGTCGCGCATCACGTCGACCATCGCCTTGCGCAAAATCTTGCCCTTGAGCACAAAGCATCCGGCCACGATCCCGCGGGTGAGCTTGAAGACCTCGCGGATCTCGACGCGGGCCAGGAATTTCTTGCGCTTCTTGGGTTCCAGCAACCCTTCCAGCGCCTTTTTGACGTCGCTGACGGCGTCGTAAATGATCCGGTACTCGCGGACATCAACCGGGTGCTTTTCCAGCTCTTCCGCGGCCTTGGGGCTGACGCCGACCTGAAAGGCCATGATGATGGCGTTGGACGCGACCGCGAGGATGACGTCGGAGGAATTGATATCGCCGACGCCGGTATAAACGAATTTAACTTTCACTTCCGTGGTGGATAATTTTTCCAGGGAATCCTTGATCGCCTCGACCGAGCCCTGCACGTCGGCCCTGAGGATGACGTTGAGCTCGCGGACTTTCCCTTCTTTGATCTGGGAATAAAGATCTTCGAGGGTGATCTTGGACATGCCCTTCAATCGTTCATTTTTCAATTGCTCGACGCGGACTTCGGTGATCTCCCTGGCCTGTTTTTCATCCGCAACGGCATAAAACATCTCTCCGGCCTCCGGCACACCCGGCAGCCCTAAAATCTCAACCGGCATCGAAGGACCGCCCTCGGTGATCGGGCGTTCGAAATCGTCGAAGAGGGCTTTCACCCGGCCATAATACTGTCCGACGACAATCACATCGTTGACCCGCAGTGTCCCGCTCTGAACGATCAAACTGGCGATCGCACCTTTGCCGCGGCTCATGTGCGCTTCAATGACAATCCCGGAGGCCCTCTTCTGGCTGTTGGCCCGCAGCTCCAGCAGTTCGGCCTCGAGCAAAATCATTTCAAGCATCTGATCGATCCCGTCGCCCGTGACGGCGGAGACGCCGGAGACGATCGTTTTGCCGCCCCAATCCTCCGGGGTCAAATCATGTTCCATCAACTGCTTTTTGACCCGGTCGGGATCCGCCGTCCTTTTGTCAATCTTGTTGAGCGCGACGACAATCGGAACATTGGCCGCGCGGGCATGGGCGATCGCTTCTTCGGTCTGCGGCATGATCCCCTCATCCGCCGCGACGACAAGGACAACGAGGTCCGTGATGTGGGCGCCGCGGGCGCGCATGGAGGTGAACGCCTCGTGACCCGGGGTATCCAGAAATGTGATCCGGCCTTTGGGAAGCTTGACGGAATAGGCGCCGATGTGCTGTGTTATCCCGCCGTGCTCGCTCTCCGCCACACGGCTTTTGCGGATGCGGTCGAGGAGAGACGTTTTCCCGTGGTCAACGTGCCCCATAAACGTGACGACGGGCGCGCGGGCGGTCAAAAGCTCAGGATTTTCTTCCTCGGCCTTATGGATTTCAACCAGCTGCTGTTCCTGGGTTCTGATCTTAGCGAGGCTGTAACCAAACGCGCTCGCCAGATTCTTGGTAAGGTC
This sequence comes from uncultured Planctomycetales bacterium, assembly GCA_964361085.1. Classification (GTDB taxonomy): domain Bacteria; phylum Omnitrophota; class Gorgyraeia; order Zapsychrales; family JANLHA01; genus CAYHZK01. The sequence goes on along the minus strand of CAYHZK010000008.1, from coordinate 18,758 downwards.
TTCGCCCAGATTCTGATTGATGTTGGCAAAAATCCCCATTTCCATCAGTTTCTTCAAAACAACGCCGGTCTTCTCCTGGATACGAAATGCAAAATCCTTGACGGTGATGGGAACTTTAAGTTCAATCTCTTTCAACGGAGCGGCGTGTTCGGGCGCGGTTTCGAGGGCAGCCGGGGTCTGGCCATCCGCTGATTTACCTTCGGCAGAGCCTCCCGGGGAGACTGTCGCATGCGTCCGGGCATCCTCGCGTCCCATAGGTTTTCGCTTTTTCTTAAGCAGGGGTTTGAGAGGGACAAAAGGCTGCTCAACCGCAACCGCGGGTGCTACGGGTATTGGCTTCGGTTCCACGACCGGGATCGGGGTCTTGCCGGCGGCAATCTTTTTTTCGGCTACGGGAGGAGGCTCAACGGTTTCCGCCGGCGGCGGTTCGGGCGCCGACGATTTTTTAGCAACCTTCTTCCCTTTGGCGGGCTCGGGCGCCGGTTCGGGCGCAGGCGATTCTTTCTTCGGCGCTTCTTTGACCGGCTTCGATTCGTCCTCGACGGCAACAGCCTTCGGTCTGGATTCGACAGCGACACCTCTTGCGGAAGCGGCGCGGACCGCGGCCTTGCTGGCGGTCTGGTGCTTCAACTCTTTTAAAAGTTCACTGCGCAAAACCGTGACAACCGCTTTGTTCAGGTCCTGGCTGCCGTCTTTGGCCTTCAGCCGCAAGGCCTTGAGCTTGTCAAGGACAGCCTTAGTCGTGGTATTGAATTCTTTTGCGATTTCGGATACTAGCATCGTCCCTCGTTTAGAAAATGTTTATAAATTTTTGTCTATCATACCACGTCGGGAGATTTCGCGTTACTCTTTTTTTAGCAATGATTGCGCCTGGGCAATGATTTTCCCGGCCTTGACCTCCCCTAAACCTTTCACATCAACAAGCTGTTCTACGGTGGCGGCGGCGATCTTTTCCAGCGAATCCAAGCCCGCTTCTTTCAGTGCCTCGATCAATTTCTCGCCGACCCCGCTTAAATTTTCAAGACCGACAGACCCCTCCTCTGCCTCAGCCGGTTTGGCTTGAGTGTTGGCCGGAGGATTCGGCAGAATATCCTGCAGATGTTTCTGCCATTGATCCGCGGTAAAAATATTCAACTCCCAGCCCACCAACTCGCTGGCCAGGCGCACATTCTGTCCCCGCTTGCCGATGGCGAGCGAAAGCTGGTCCTCGGCCACAATCAGGTTGGCCTTCTTTTCTTCGGACTTGACCTGAATCTGCGAAATCTCCGCCGGAGAAAGCGCCGCCTGGATATATTCCTTGATGTCACTGGAATAACGGACGATATCGATGCGCTCCCCCTGCAGCTCCGTGACGATGGTTTTGACCCGGGAGCCTCGCATCCCCACGCACGCCCCGACACAATCCACCCGTTCGTCCTTGGAATACACGGAGATCTTGGTGCGCTCGCCCACGGCGCGGGCAATGGATTTGACCTCGACAATCCCTTCGTAAATTTCCGGGACCTCCAATTCAAAGAGCCGCTTGATAAAATTAGAATTGGCGCGCGAAAGAATGATCTGGGGCCCGCGAGTCTCCCGGCTGACCTCGAGGACATAGGCGCGGATGCGGTCGCCCTGGCGAAATTCTTCTTTGGGGGACTGCTCGCTTCTGGGGATGCAGCCTTCGGTCTTTCCCAGATCAACAATGATGTTGCCCCGCTCGAAACGGTACACCCCGCCGCTGATGATCTGCCCCATCCGGGCCTGATATTCCGCGTAGACGACGTCTTTTTCCGCCTCGCGGATTTTCTGGATCACGACCTGCTTGGCGGTCTGGGCGGCGATACGCCCGAATTCGCTGGAACGGATTTCATGCTCGCCGGCGTAGGCCTTGAGCTTGCCCGTTTTGCGGTTGAGGACAACCTTGACTTCCTCGTTCTCATCCACGGTCCAAATCTTTTTTGCGGCGGAGGCTACGGCCGCCTCGACGGCCTGAATCAAAATTTCCTTGTCGATCCCCTTATCGCGCTCCAATTGTTCTAAAATCGTCAACAGTTCACTGTTTTCCATAACGTCAACCTTCCCTTCTGATTTATTCTATAAATTGAACAGCCTTCTTAATTTTATCCAACGGAATTTTGATCTGATCCGTCTTGACGGTCACGGTGACGGCCGCGGGAAAAACATCCACGACGCGTCCGACATATTCCCATTTTTCCTGAACCGGCTCGGCGAGAAGAATCCGCACCTTCTGGTCTTTCACCCGCAAAAAATCTTTCTCTGTTGTGAGGGGCCGGTCCAACCCCGGCGAGGCCACGGCCAGCTCATACGGATCGCGGATCAGCTGCCCTTCCTCAATCCCGGCGACGATCATTTTATTGAGAAAGGCGCACTCCTCAATCGTGATGCCCCCCTGCGTCCGGTCCGCCAGGATTTCAATCATAAACGTCCGGTTGTGGTAATCGACCTTAAGCTCCACCAGCTCAAAAGAATTCGCTTCCAGAAGCGGCGACACCAATTGCTCAATCTGCTTGTAGATTTCCGTTATCATTTCCGCTTCACGCTTCACGCTTCACGAACAATGCTAAAAACTTTTCCACCGCATCATTCTTGTCGACACTCACCGTCTCGCCGGTTTTGCGGTTTTTGATCTCCACCTGTCCTTCTTTGAGAGCCCGCTTGCCGACCACAATGCGGTAAGGGATCCCGATCAGATCGGCGTCATTGAATTTGCGGCCGGCGCTTTCGTCGCGGTCATCGACCAAAACGTCCAGTCCGGCGCCGGTCAATCCCGTCAAATACCGCGACGCCAAATCTTTGATTTCCGGATCACCGGCCATGACCGGCAAAACCTCGACGTCAAAAGGCGCCACCTCCGCAGGCCACACAATCCCGGCTGTGTCATTGTTGGCCTCAATCACCGCGGCAATCAAACGGCTGACGCCGATCCCGTAACAGCCCATCACAATCGGTTTCTGTTTGCCGTCGTCGTCTAAGAATAGCGCCTGCTGCGCCTGGCTGTATTTCAACCCCAGTTGAAAGACATGTCCCAGCTCAATGGCAACCTGTTTTTTAAGCGGACTTTGACATCTCGGACAGGGGATCCCGTCATCCTGTTTCGCGTTAACACCGCCGGAAAACCCGCACTGGACGCACTTGACCACGGCATCCTCGCCGATGGGCGCGGGGACCAGGAATTCATGGGAGACGTCGCCTCCCATCGCCCCCGAATCCGCCTCGGTGATCACGACATCCAGACCGCAGCGCTTGAAGATCCGTTTGTAGGCCTCATACATCGCCTCATAATTCTTTTTTAATCCCGCGACATCACGGTCAAAACTGTAGGCGTCTTTCATAATGAACTCGCAGGCCCGCACAATCCCAAAGCGGGTCCGGACCTCGTCGCGGAATTTGGTCTGAATCTGATAGAACGTCACGGGCAATTGGCGGTACGACTGCACGTAATTTTTGACCAGCTCGGTGATGACCTCCTCGTGCGTCGGGCCCAGGCAGAGGACTCTGCCGCGTTTGTCCTCGAACTTGATCATGATGTCTTCCAGAACCTTGTCGCGGCCCGTCGTTTTCCAGAGCTCGATCGGCTGCAGGCAGGGTAAAAACAATTCCTGCGCGTCGACGGCATTCATCTCCTCGCGGATGATCTTCTGGATCCGGTTCAGCACACGCAACCCCAGAGGAAGATAGGAATAGACCCCCGAGGTCAGCATATTCACCAGTCCCGCCCGCAGGGAAAGCTGATGACTCAACGCCTCCGTTCCGACGGGGATTTCCTTCATGGTCGGGATAAAGTATTTTGACCAGAGCATCGTCTTTCACTCCGCCTGTGTGCTGTTAAAAAATCCGTCCGGCAGGGGGACGTTTCTTTTGGTTAATTTTTTGTAAAACGAGGGTTCCCGGGGCTTCATCGTCCAGTCCCCGCTGACATTCCCCAGCTCATCCTGAAGTTCCTGCTTGAACTCGAACATGTGATCCAGGACCGGTTGGCGGATTTTCTCATCGTAATAAACGTCGGTCACATAAACGGCCCGACGGACCCCGTCCGGAAAAAGTTCGATATGCACAATCAGGTCGATGGCGCGGGCCACCTGGCGGATGATCTCCTCCGTGGACAACCGGATCCCCGTCATGAGCATCATGGTCACCATGCGGCTGAAACAATCTTCCGGAGAATCGGCGTGAACGATGGCGAGGGACCCCGAGTGGCCGGAGGTGATCGACTCGATCATATCCAGCATTTCACCGCCGCGAACCTCGCCGATGATAATGCGGTCCGGCCTCATGCGCAACGAGTTCACGAACAGATCCCGTATGCTGATCGCCCCCCGGCCTTCGATGTTGGGCGCCTTCGACTGCAGCGTCACGACATGTTTTTGCATGAGCCGCAACTCCGGGGTGTCTTCGATCGTGATGATGCGCTCATGACTCGGGATGTGCCGGGACAAGACGTTTAAGAGCGTTGTTTTACCCGTCCCCGTTGCCCCGCAGAACACGATGTTCAACTTGGCCTTCATCCCCGCGATCAGAAGCACGGCCATCTTTTTGCTGAGCATTTTCTTGTTGAGAAGATCGTCGATCGTGCCGATATCGGAAAATTTCCGGATCGTCACGACAGGGCCGATCAAAGAGCACGGCGGCAAAAGCACGTTGACACGGGACCCGTCGGGCAATGAAAAGTCGACATAGGGAGACGATTCATCCACACGGCGGCTTGAGCCGGAGGCCGCCAAAATTTTTTGAATCGTGTGCAGCAGGTGTTCGTTAGTCGTGAACTTGACATTGCACATCTCGATTTTCCCATTCCTCTGAATATAAACCGTGTTGTAGCCGTTGATCATGATTTCGGTGATGGTCTTGTCCTCCAGGAGGGGACGCAGCGGCCCTAAGCTGACTACGGCGCTCACCAGCTCCCGGATCAGGACAATCCTCAGCGACGTCGGCAGATCGATCCGCTCTTCGTGACAAAGGTTCGTGATGGATTTATCCACAAAGACACGCAGCTGATCGTCGGTCATCGTGTCCTTGACCTTGAGAAAATCGGTTTTTTTCAACAAGTACTGGTGAACCAGCTGTTTGAGTTCATCGTGTTCCATAACAACAATTCCTCCCGCTTGTGCGATTTCCCGATCTCAACGGCGCAAGAAAAAATTCTGCAAGCTGGCGAGCCAGCCCATCTGATCAATGTCATTGTATAACACAAAACCCATGAGCATCAAAAGCAACCCCAGCCCGACTTTGGTCAAATTCTCCTCGACTTTCAGAGTCAAAGGCCGGCTGCGGATTTTCTCCAGGGCCAGGAAAAGCAAATGCCCGCCGTCCAGGACCGGAATGGGCAGCAGATTGAAGATGGCCAGATTGGCGCTGATAACCGCCATAATATAAATGAGATAAGAAAACCCTACCTTCGCGGCCTCGCTGATGATATCAAAAATCCGGATGGGGCCGGACAAAGCGTCCTTCGCCGGAAGAGAACCGATGACAACATGGTAGAGCGCTTTATAGGTCAACACCGTGATCTTGACAATCTGGTCAGCGGCCTTTCCGATCGATTCGACAGGCCCGTATTTCAAGAACGTCAGCTCTTCGGCAGGCTGCACGCCGATGATCCTGACATTCTCTTCCTGCCCGAAGAGATTCTTCAACTTTTTCTGCCGGGGAGAAACCGTTTTTGTTATTTCCGCATTGTCGCGATTGATGCGAAACGTCATGGCGTCCCCCTTGGAACTCATCACGTATTCCTGCAGATCATCCCAGCTTTCGATTGTCTTCGCATCGATCTGCAGAATACGGTCGCCTTCCCGTATCCCCGCGGCCTCGGCCGGATACCCCGCGACGAGCTTCCCCACCTTGGGCGCCAGCATCGGATAACCGGTGACGAGGATAAAATAAAAACAGACATACGCAAAAATGACGTTGACCAGCGGCCCCATCAGGATGATGAGAGCGCGATGGCCCGGCGGATGGGAGTAATATTCCTCGGGATTTCCCTTGCATTGCGAACGCTCATCGCCCGACATCTTGACGAATCCGCCCAACGGGATCGCGCACACCATAAACTCCGTCCCGTCATGCGTCCGGGAGAACAGCTTCTTCCCAAACCCCACGGAAAATTTCTCAACTTTAACGCCGAGGGACCTGGCCGTGATGAAATGCCCCCACTCATGCACAATGACAAGAACGCTCAAAACACTCAAAAAAATCAAAAGACTCATCATCGCGATTCGCTTTCCTTTTGTGGTTGCGGAATTTTCATGATACCTGCTTTTAAAGCAAATAACAAACAAATGTCAAATCAAGGCCTCTTTTATTTATGGAATGATTATTGCGTTACCCGTCACTGCATTATTGGTTTCATTGCTCTCGGCCCGGCTGTTATTATAATCGGCGATGGCTCCAATATAATATGTGCCCACGGCCAGGGTGCTGGGGATCGTTACGGTGGTCGTCGCCGGACTGGTCGCGCCGCTGGCTAAACTACTCACTGAACGTGTGCCGACCCTCCGGTCGGACGTCGTGATTGTCGTGTCGGTTGAAAAATACAAGCCGATCGTGAAGGACGCGGCGTTCCCGGCGCCTTGATTGGCAACTGTATTATTCAAAGCTATGGCACTCCCCCGAGCGCCGCTGCCAGGCCCGCTGATGGCCGACATCACCAAATCAGGAGACACGACATTGATCTGGTTCCCGGCCAAGCTGTTATTGACTTCGTTCGTTTCCGGCCGCGCGTTGAGATAATCAGCGATGGCGCCAACATAATATGTCCCGGGGGGCAGTGTGTTGGGAATCGTCACCGTGGTCGAGGCTGTGCTGGTCGCACCGCTGGCAAGACTGCTGACCGAACGCGCGCCAAGTCTTAAGTCGGCGGTTGTGATCGTCGCATCGGTTGAAATGTATAATCCAACGGAAAAAGAGGCAGCAGCGCCAACGCCTTGATTCATGACTGCGCTGGAAATGCTGATTGTATTAGCCGTTGATCCAGTGGCCGGAGCACTGACTGACGATATCACTAAATCCGCCCCCGGCATCACGGTTATAACTGCGCCGGCTAAACTGTTATTGTTTTCGTCCTGCTCAGGCCGGACATTGGCATAATCGGCGATGGCGCCAAGATAATAGGTCCCGGGGGCTAACGTCGCTGGGATTGTGACCGTCAACGTACCGCTCTTTGATGTGTTGGTAGCCAGACTACTCACGGAGCGCGCACCGATGCGAGTATCCGCCGTTGTTATGACCGCATCGGTAGACAGATAATATCCCACGCTAAATGACGCGGTGATCGATCCTTGTCCTTGATTTCTCACAGTATCACTTACGCTAATGGTTGCGCCAGTCATGCCGCTGGCCGGGCCGCTCACGGCCGTCATGATAAGATCCGCAGGCGCAACTTTGACTGTTGCCGTCGTGCAACGGGTGTTGTTATTTTCATCCTGTTCCACCACGACGCCATTGTTGTCCGCTTTGGCACAGAGAAAATAATCGCCGGCGGGAGTTGCCACGGGAACGGTCAGATTGCTGGTTGTGCCCGCGCTGCTCGCTCCGGCGGCCAATGAGGCGATCGATCGCGTCGTCGTAAAAACGATATCATCCGCGTTGCCGTAAACTGTATCGGTAGAAAGATGAAACGCATTAACGAACGCGCCTGCGGCAACCGTCCCCTGATTCTTTACCGTATTGGCCGCGGATAAAGGATTTCCGGGAGCGATGACTGTTTTCGTCGTTGATAACGCCGTCAGCAAAAGATCCGACGCGAGCACATCATTGACTGTGATCGTCACAGTTTGTTCATCGACAAGCGATCCGTCACTTGCCTGAAAAACAATCGGATAAATTCCAGACTGCGTAAACCCTGGCGTCCATGAGAATGTCCCAGTCCCGTTGCCGTTATCCGTAAAAGAAGCTCCAATTGTGCTAAGCGTCGCCCCGCTTCCTAACCGAGCCGACAGCATCAGCGGATTCCCATCAGGGTCCGTCGCACTGATGTTAAACTGCAACAACTGGCCCTCGTTGACAGTCTGGTCACTTATCGAATTAAACACAGGCCGGCGATTGGCGGCGTAATACTCGAAGATGGTTGAACGCGCACCTTCATTCCAGGGCGTCACCACGCGAATGATCGCCTTTTCACTGCCTCCGTCCCAAGGCGGCGTTGTCACCAGCAACGCGCTGTCATTCAAAATCTGAAACGATGAGACAGGGCTGGAGTTGAAATAAACAGCGGTGACCTTATCAAGATTCTGCCCCTGGATGATCACCTCGTCCCCGCCTTCGGGCCGGCCAAAGCTCGGGATGCATCCGGCAATAAACGGTGCCGGCGGCAGATCAAAATTCGCCGCCGTATAACTTTGTGTGGTGTAATCGGGAATAGACCCGACATATAAGGCGTGGGTGTTTTCGTACAAATCAATGGACGCCAAAGTGAATACTGCCGTCGGCCCCGCCTCGCGAACCCGTTTGGCCGGAATCCGCAAATGCACCGTTTTGACCTCCGGCGCCGCGGTGACATCAAAGACGTTGCGCAGATCATCCACCTTGACCCCGCCGGCCATCACATCCGCGTTTAAGGAAAATGCCCCATTCTTCGTAAAGTTAATATTCATGGCGATATCAACGGCATCGGCAAACCCACTGATATCTTCATCCACGGTCGTCTCCGCGGTCACGCCGATGGGAGTGGCCGCCGTGTAATCCACAAAAAACATCCCTTCGCCGGTGCGGTGAACGAAAACCCCGCCGCCCATATCGATTTTCATATCGGCAGCCAAAGAATAGCGTCCCTCAAGAGCCGTTTCACTGCCCGCCAACGTCGCTCCATAAATCCCATCCCCGGCCGGACCATCCCCATGCAGCCCGTCGTCGAAAACAGAAAGCGCAACCTCCGTCCCATCGGGTTTGATAACCGTCACCTGTCCGGTCCCGCCGCTGCCCAGAAGCGTCACGTTACCCGTCTGGAGCACCGCGGCATTGATGGTCACAGCACTGTTGACGGTATTGTGCAGACTGGTCGCACTGGCAATCGCATAACGATCATCTTTGTAGTCGATGACCGCAACGATACTGGTGTCCGCAGTCCCAGCAGTCAATCGTATTGTGCCTGTTCCCTGAGTAACATTCACGTCAAAACTTACAGCCCTGCCGCCGCCTTCCGTATCCTCTGTTGTTTCATCAAACCGCGGGATTTCCGTGCCGCCGCTATTCAATAAAACCAAAGTGCCACCGGGATGAGAAAGGAGCGCTGAAATAGTCAATGTTGTGCTGGCATTGAAATAAACTGCTTGATTTTGCTGTGTCCCCGCCGCTGCATTCAACACCACCTTGACCTGAGAGGGGACCAAGGCCGACCCCTCCGGCGCACAGGCCCCGCCATCACCTGACATATCCGTGGCCAACGTCAAAAGATCGCCCGGATTGGTATAACTCCCTAATCGTGGAGTCTCGCCATGCGCAATAAACCGCGCCGCCGGGATAAAGGCGATTGGTTCGTTCTGGATCGAATGCGTCGCGGCGACTTCGTAAGGACTGGATTTTGGAGCCGGGTTTTTAAACACTTGTAACCCCCAACCGCCAAGGAAACGTCCGCAATATCCATTCGACAAAGGAGTAAAAAGATCAATGAGGTAGGTCAAAAAATTCCTCTGTTTCATAATCCGGCCCTGACCTAATGCTGTTCCGGTCACTCCATCCGGGGCAATAAAAGGGAATAATCCGGCAAATTGTTCATCTTCAGCGGAGAAAAGCACATATTTGAAATTATGTTTTAATATGTTGTCATAATTCCACCCTCGCTTCCTTTTGCCATTTATAGTAGGAGGTGGTTCAACATTATCCTGATCTGTAAACCCATTAATCACCGCCTCCGCCCACCAGGGATTCGCGTAACGTAACCATCCGCTGGCCAGTTTCACGCCCCCATGCGGGCTGTCAAAGGTGATATACTGTTCGACCTTCGGATAGGATTGTGTATTTTGTTTACTGCTCAGCCAGTGCCGAGTGATCAATCCTCCCAGGCTGTGGGCCATCACATTGAACGAGACCTGATCCACAAACTTTGGGGCGGTCAACTTCAACATCTCCCCTTTAATATTCTGATCAAAATGGGCCTGGATATTCGCCGCGCTAAGATTGATCCGGTCATCAAATTGAGCCGCACAAGCATTGATCCCCCAAGTGACCCCATCATTAACCCCGGGCAAACAAGTTCTGTAACTCCCATTAGGACCATCCTGACTATCATGAAATGTTGGGATTGTAAACACCACAAAGGCCGGGATGCGGCGCTTGGGATCATCAGTGCGTTTGATCTGGAGCCACTCCTTCAATTTTATTTCCCACTCGGAAGCATTCCAGCTTTTAGGATCCGTGTCATTCTTGGCATATTGAGCAGCCAGGGCCTGAATTTCTCCGAGAGTGCTTCCATTGTCCAGACTCATAAACGCCCGGATTTTCCCGTCGGAGTCGTCATAACTATTCTGCGTCACACCGTTGGTGTCCACAAACGTTTCGTTTACAACCCCGTTCATCCCCGGCACAAAAAACACCGGATTGGGAAAACGGATCACGATCTGCCCCGCCGTCGGTTTTTTAAAGGGCCGCAAGGGATCCCAGTCGGGATAATTGATGGTGGTATAAGATGTGCCTGTCGGCGCGGCCTGAGTCCCCATGGTCTTATCGGTATACGTCACCTTCGCCCGGATTCCCCGGTGATTGGGGATTTCGCCGGTCCGCAGGGATGCCGTCGTCAGCTCCTCCGGCAGATAAAACCGCCCGTATTCATCACTCTTCGTCGGTTGCCCGAGAACCACCGGATTCAAAGGCATCACCTGAGCATTGGTTTCATTCGTTCCCTGCAGATAATACGCCTCAATCACCGCATCCTTAATCGGCTGGCCGCTCGCCCACTCCACTCGCGACGTGGGCCGGGCCTGCACAATCGCCTCATCGTTGGTTGAGGTCTTGACCCAAAAGATCACCTCGCCGCCATTATTGATCGGGTCATAGATGTCAATATCCGTCACCGTCCCCGGCAGACCATTGATTGTATCCCCGACCTGCACCACGCGTACCGGCGCCAAGACATTGACACTCGGCAGATTACTCAGATCCACAAGACTCGTATAAAGTCCCAGCGGTCCCAACTGTCCTGGCGTTGTGATCACCCCATTGGCCAGGTACGCTGCGGTGTAATAATTTGTCGTAGCCGCAAGAGCCCGGTTAACTCCGACCCGTTTATTAAGAGGAAAGGGCGCCTGGCTGGTCGGCTGAAAAGGGCCGTCGTCTTCGCCGGGATCAACAATTCCATCGTTATCCGCGTCATTCCATGTCTCGCCCGGGTCCAGTCGCCCGTCAAAGGTCACACCCGCCACCTTGATCTGCGGAATCCCCGGAAAATCCCCAAAAATCCCGGTCCCGTTCGTCGCATGCCGGGCCATGAAGGCGACAAAATTTCCGTCGTCACTGACCCCCGGCCTTTCGCCAACCGCGGGATAGTTCGGCGGCTCCGCCAGAAAATACGCACAGCACAGGGTCGCGTCATTGTAAAGAAGCAGCGGCGAGGTCGTCAAACCTCCTCCCCGGACACTGGTTGTATTGTTATCCGCCGCCATCGGAAAAAGCTGCGCTGTCGCGCTTGTCGGCCCTGAGACATTGTGCGGTCCCGAACCGCTGTCTCTGGTCGCCAACACCGTCAAACCGCTATCCAGGGCGCTAAACACCCCTCGGCCATTGTTATTCAACGTCGTCCACGGCCGCACCTCATCAAACGGGGCGGTAAAGGCCGGAGTCCAGGACCCGCTTCCTAAAGTAACGCCTCCCAACGGCGTGTCCTGTCTTTGAATATGACTGACCAGACCATCAGTGAACCCCTGCCGCCAGACCACCTGCTCCTGATTATTGATCTGCACAAATTCCTCAAGCGTCGCCGGAGAATTGACCGGATAACTGACCCGCAGAATTTTATTATCACTCAGGATCATCCGCCCCTGCAGATCACTGGTCTGCCGGGCAATAAAGGCGGCTTCATTCGCGTCATTGATCGACGGCCCCCGCCCGAATTTGATCGGCGTAAAAGTCCCCAAAGGCGCCCCGCTCTTGGCGATGATTTCCAGCCCATACCCCGACTGCGGCCCGGAGATCGCCTGGGCGCTGACGACACTCAAATTCGCCAGCGATAACGATGCCGCTTCGATTGAAGAGGCAGTACCATCAGGCATTGCTCGAGGGCTCTCAATCCGAATCACCCCTTCCATCGTCTCCTGAGCGCGGACATTGAACACGACACAAAGCCACATCCCCATAATCAAGATGATTCTTCCTTTGACTCCGCGCATTGTGATCTCTCCCCTGTGTGAAAATTATAAAATTCTAATACTCCGATATCACTTTTCCCCGCCGATCATATTCTATAATAACTGTCTGCCCGTCTTTCCTGATCCACTCCCGATGCAACGTCCCATCCGCGAAATATTCCTTCAGAGGTTTCCCATCCTTATAATCCGCATAAAAAAGCAATTGACCGTCTTGATCATAAACTTTAGTCTTGATCGTGCGATTCAGTTGTTTATATTCCTCCGACTGTAAGCTTCCATCCGGGTTATACCATTTTTTAATATAATACTCTGGACATGGGGGAGTCTTTCCGGGATCCTTATAATTCACCTGGCACACAGCCCAACCCTTCAACTCTTCCGACATCTCATAATCCACGCATCCGCCCGCATTGCACTCTACACACCCTCCACCCGCCACAGCATACTTTGGGTTCGTTTCCTCGCAACTGGCGTATTTGATACATCCAAAATATCCCCGATTACGGGAAAATTTATCGTAAAATGATTTCTGATACCCTTCTTGACAAGAGAATCTCTCACCATCCATCCTGACCTTCTCACAGGTTATCCCGGCGTACCCTGTTCTTTTCTGAATTTTATCAATAAGTTGAGTGCTTGTGTACACCTCCGTTTTGAAACCTTCTGGACAATATCCGTTGTATTGGTCAAGAATTTTGACAAGGAAAGAAACTGCACGAATTTCTCTGTTACCATTTAGAGCGGTACGCTCGCTCTGAGAAAGTTGATTGAAATAATTTCGCATCCCCCCCGACCAAGCTGGAAGGTCTTTCAGAATCTGAGCCTTTTCTAACTTCTCAAGCAATTCTTGTTCCCAAGATGAGGTAACGTCATAAAAACAAGTTCCCATGTTCACAGCATCCACCAACTCCAGCCCCTTATCCTTTACCTCCGGACAAAAGGGATACCGATCCACGATCTTTCGTTGCCTCTCCTTCGCCTTATACCAAATCACGTCCCCTTCCTGCGCCTCCGCCGTGACCCAGCCTTTGCCTTTCACCTTGACCTTCTTCCGGCGCTGGGTCTTTTGCAGGGCCTCCCGCCGTAATTTCTCCCTGTCCATCCCTTCCAGCAACGGCCCGGAAGTCTCCTTCACAAATTCCCAGCATCCATCGCTCAGCAACCCGAGATTTTCTCCCACACACGCCGTAACTTTCTCCGCCGCTTGTTCGTAATTCGCCGCCTTGAGTTTGTCCTTATCGATCCCGCACAACTTGCGGTAATCGTCCCCGCACGCCGCCATTTCCCTCTTGTGCATCTCAACCAGCTGCTTCCATTCCCACTGACATGATTGCGGCAGATCAGCCAAATGGCTTTCCAGGCAGCGATGAAATTCTCCTACATTTTGTTCAAGATTCCCCTCGCAAAACTTCCTCATCTGCGCGTGACATTCCTGCTCTTGCTCAATCTCTGCCCCCGTCTCCGGCACATGCGACAAGAGAATAAAACCCAACATCCCCAACCCCAAAATCACCGCTCCGAACTTTCTGAATCCGTTCATTGCTCTCTCTTCGGAGATATTCGCTTTACTCTTCATATGCCTTGCACGGCGGCGTCTTGGACGGATCCTTATAATTCACCTTGCAGACCCTTTGATCATTGCTATTCCTCAACAATGAGTTCAACTTTTCAATTGTAATGCCCTACGTATATGACTCAGGGACAAACACCTTCAGAACATGGATAGGTTATGTATTTGCTTTTCACATGGTCCCAAACCCTTTTCTCCTTAGAAATTATTTTGCCGTCATGGTCATATTGGGTAGAGATTGACCATACAGGCATCGAACGCCCCTTATTCTCCCACGTCGATTCCCATTCAAGTTGTCCTTCTTTATTGTAATTGCATTGTCGCGTAATCCTGACATTGCCATTATATTGGAATTCGAATACTCGAACCCCACCACCTGGATCATAGTAAACGCTCTTGATGGGTGTACCTGTTTTGTTGTTATAAATATGCTCACCACTCATTCTGCCATCAACTTCATACGTTCTCTCAATTCGCTCTTCCTTTGGCGCTCCATCGGCATAGTATTCCCTCAACGGCATCCCATCCTTGTACTCCGTTACTGCTTCCAACTTCCCATTTTGATCATACCTATATCTTTTGATCGAATCTCCATTACGATAAAAAATTTCTTCCCTGATCCTTCCGTCCTTACTATACACATATTCGGTGATACGCTCTTTTTGTTTGGTCCTGAAATCATAAAGGTACTCCTCACACAGCCTCATCCCTTTCTTAATTCCTATTTTTTCACAATATACGCTTATGACCACTTGCTCCATGGGGTTTCCTTGCGCGTCATACGCTCGAATCAATCTGCCGTTTTCATCGTACTCTGTGATCGCCTCCATCCTCCCATCATTATCATAGCGATAGCTTTTAATTAGTCTCCCCAGGTTCCGGAAATACTCATCCTTAAGTCTCCCCGCATAATCATATTGCTTAGCAACGGAATACTCAGAACACGCCGAAGTATTTTCTGGATTTTCATAATTCACACGACATACCGGCCCCACAATATATTGATAGGTATTGTCTTGCTCATTACGATTTAACTGATTAAACATATCCTGATCTATGCATCCCCCTCTGTCGCATTCCACACACCCCTTGCCGAATTCAACAAATCCCGGATTCATCTCTTGGCAACTCGCCAGTTTTACACATCCAAAGTATCCGTCTTCATAATAGGATTTAACGTAACCTTCCCGACAAGTCTCATAACCTTGTCTTGTCTTTTCACACGTAATAGTCACTTCATTACGATATTTATCGTTATAAACTTCCGCATGAAACCCTTCAGGACAGTTGACTGAATATTTAGTAATGATATCTTCCATAGAAGGATTTTGATTTAGCAAGTTTGCCCCACGATGAATTCCAAAGTGATCAATTTCTGCCAAAAGATTTGCATTAATCAATTCTTTAGCTAACTCTTCACCCCACGCAGCTTTTACCACATAATAACAAATTCCCATACTCGTATTATGTTCCTCCTCTAAGTCTTTTCCTTTCACCTCTGGACAAAAGGGATATCGATCCAACACTTTCTTATTCCGTTTCGCAGGCTGATACCAGATCACATCCCCTTCCTGCGCCTCGGCCGTGACCCAGCCTGTGCCTTTCACCTTGACCTTCTTCCGCTGCTGGGTCTTTTGCAGGGCCTCCCGCCGCAGTTTCTCCCGGTCCATCCCTTCCAGCAGCGGCCCGGAGGTCTCTTTTACAAATTCCCAGCATCCATCGCTCAGCAACCCGAGATTTTCTCCCACACACGCCGTAACTTTCTCCGCCGCTTGTTCGTAATTCGCCGCCTTGAGTTTGTCCTTATCGATCCCGCACAACTTGCGGTAATCGTCCCCGCACGCCGCCATTTCCCTCTTGTGCATCTCAACCAGCTGCTTCCATTCCCACTGACATGATTGCGGCAGATCAGCCAAATGGCTTTCCAGGCAGCGATGAAATTCTCCTACATTTTGTTCAAGATTCCCCTCGCAAAACTTCCTCATCTGCGCGTGACATTCCTGCTCTTGCTCAATCTCTGCCCCCGTCTCCGGCACATGCGACAAGAGAATAAAACCCAACATCCCCAACCCCAAAATCACCGCGTCGAACTTTTTGAATCGGTTCATGGATCTCGTCATTCAAAGATATACTTTTTACTCTTCATATGCCTTGTATCGAGAATATCTCTTAAAACATCTGGCGCAACCAACTGAAATACTTTCCTATGCCAAGTATCAAAATCAGTAAAAAATCAAACTGCCCCGGCACGGATCACATCCCGCGCCTCCTGCCGCGCCCAGGTATCGGCCGCTTTGATATCGGCAAGACCGGGAGATTTGCGGGACTTGTGTTTCAACACAACGTTTTCAACAACCGGATATATCTTTGAAAACGACAACTTTCCTTTCAGGAACGCCTCGACCGCCTCTTCATCCGCGGCGTTGAGGACACAGGGCATGGTGCCTTCCGCCCGCGCGGCGTGAAGGGCCAGAGACAAGGACGGGAATTTTTTCACGTCCGGTTTTTCAAAGGTCATCGTCTTGAGTCTCAAAAAATCCAGCGGCCGCAGGCCGGTATCCCATCGCTGCGGATATGTCAGGGCATACTGGATGGGCAGCCGCATATCAGGAACACCCATCTGGGCCATAACGGAGCCGTCCTTAAAGCTCACCATCGAATGGATAACGGCCTCCGGATGAACAACCACTTCGATGTCGTCCACCTTCAAATCAAATAACCGCTGCGCCTCGATCACTTCAAAGCCCTTGTTCATCAGCGTGGCGGAATCCACGGTGATTTTCTTCCCCATCTTCCAGCGCGGGTGATTGAGAATATCGGATATTTTAAAAGCGTCAAAACGCGAACGCGGGATATTCCGCAGCGCGCCGCCGGAGGCGGTCAGATAAACTTTTTTCAATTCCATCCGGTTTCGCCCCTCAAGACATTGGAAAATAGCGCTCTGTTCGCTGTCGACGGGGATAATCCTGGCCCCGCAGCGCCTGGCCTCCGCCATGATCAACTCGCCGGCAATCACAAGGGCCTCTTTGTTCGCCGGCACGATCCTTTTCCCGGCGCGGGCGGCGCTTAAAAACGGGTCGAGCGCAGAACTTCCGCTCATCCCGATCACAACGATATCCACGGAAGGCAGCGCTACGATCTCAGAAAGATCAGCCCCGGCATCCAGAATCTTGACCCGGCGGCCTGACATTTCTTTTCTCAGCTGCGGGATGCGTTCCGGATTGACCGCAACATACGCAGGCGAAAATTGCCGGACCTGTTTGGCCAACATCTTCAGGTTATTGTAGGCTGTCAGTCCGATAACCTGAAAACGCCCCGGGTATCGCGCGATGACGGACAGCGCGTTGATTCCAATCGAACCCGTCGAGCCCAGAATAACAACATTCTTTTTACTGTCCCCCATCCGCTCACATCATCCGCAAGGCCGAACTCATATAAAAATAAAACGCGGGCGCCGAGAAGAGCAGGCTGTCGATGATATCCAAAACGCCCCCCATCCCGGGGAGCAGCTTTCCGGAGTCCTTCACATGGCAATCCCGCTTCATCAGCGACTCGGAAAGATCGCCCAACTGCCCCATCCCGCCGAAAAAAGCGCCCATCAACGCCGCCTGCCACATCGGGAAATAACCGGGCGGCAGCAAAGAACTCCCCGCAATCGCGGCCAAGGTGCTGAAGGTGAAACTGCCGATGCACCCTTCGATGGACTTGTTGGGGCTGACGCGCGGCAGCAAGGGATGTTTTCCCCACAAACTTCCGACGAGAAGGGCGCCGATATCGCCGGATTTTGTCACGACAATGATAAACGCCAAAAGTTTTATTCCCGCCAGCTCCGGCAACAAAAATCGAACCCTGATCAAGAAACTGAACAGCCACGAGACATAAAAAACGCCGAACATCGTCGTCGAGAGCCCCACGATCGCGTTGGTGTTTTCCTTCCTGGCGAACTGAAAAAGCAGGACGGTCAGAAAAGCCAGTACGATAAACAGGAATTCCCAGTTTCGCGTCAATTCAAACCGGCTGTAAATCGACAACGGGATCAGGACGCCTAAAAAAATCCCGAAATAGCTGTAAATCGGGATCCCCTTCTTTTTGATCATGTGAAAGAACTCGTAAAGCCCGCCGATCGTCAACGCCAGGATCATCAGCATGAAGGCCCATTCGACCGTAATGGCCAACGCGGTCATGGCAATCATCACCACAGAACTTGTAAAACGGCCTTGAGTCATCGTCGCGAAGATAAGACCTTGCCGAAACGACGGTCGCGTTTCTGGTATTCACAAATGGCTTTTTTAAACTCTTTCTCTCCAAAATCTGGCCAGAACTTATCGGTAAAATAGAGTTCCGCGTAAGACACCTGCCAGAGAAGAAAATTACTGATGCGCTTCTCACCCGATGTCCGGATCAACAGATCCGGGTCCGGCATCCCGCGCGTGTATAACGATTCGCTGAAAAGATCTTCGGTAATATCCTCGGGCTTGAGTTCACCGCGGCTGACCGCCTCGGCAAAATGACGCACGGCGTCCAGGATTTCGACCCGCGAACCATAATTGACGGCCAGGTTGAGCAACAATCCCGTGTTGCCCCTGGTCCGCTCAATGGCCCGGTTGATGCTGTTCACGACGACCTGGGACAATCCGTCGCGGCGGCCGATAAAGTTGATCCGGATATTCAGCCTGAGAAGTTTCTCAATGCGCTTTTCGAGAACCATGCAGAGGGTCTTCATGAGCATGGAAACCTCGGTCCGCGGCCGGCGCCAATTTTCCGTCGAGAACGTAAAAACCGTCAGCACCTTGATACCCATCTCGTTGGCAATCTCTGCGATCTCTTCCACCCGCTTGACGCCTTCAATATGGCCGCGAAAACGGGGGAGATTCCGGCTCTTGGCCCAACGG
>CAYHZK010000007.1:0-26263 GCA_964361085.1 uncultured Planctomycetales bacterium | reverse complement strand
GGGGCTCGCAATTGCGCGATTGCGACGGAAACGTCTACACCGATTACTGCCTGTCCTGGGGCGCCTTGATTTTAGGGCACGCCCACCGCAACAGCATCCTCGCCGCGAAAAAAACCGTCGAGCGGGGAACAAGCTTCGGCACCACAACGCGTCCTGAGATTGATCTGGCCAAACATATCGTCCGCTGCGTTCCGTCGATTGAATTGATCCGTTTTGTCAATTCCGGGACGGAGGCGACGATGAGCGCCATCCGGCTGGCCCGGGGGTTCACCGGCAGACGCTGTGTTGTCAAATTCGACGGCTGCTATCACGGCCATTGTGACGACCTCCTGACGAAAGCCGGCTCGGGGGTGGCGGCTTTGAAAGAATCGTCCAGCCTCGGCATCCCGCAGGGCCATGTGGAGAATACATTCAGCCTTCCCTATAACAATCCGGCGGTCCTCAGCGAAACCCTCGAACGATACAAGAACGACATCGCCTGTGTGATTCTGGAGCCCGTGGCCGGGAATATGGGCGTTATCCCCGCCGAGCAGGAATTTCTCGAACCCCTCCGCGCCCTGACGGCAAAATATAAAATCATCCTGATCTTCGACGAGGTCATGACAGGGTTTCGAACCGGTTTGGGATGTGCCCAGGCGGACTTCGGCATTGTCCCCGACCTGACCTGCCTGGGGAAAATCATCGGCGGAGGATTTCCCATCGGGGCCTACGGAGGAAGAAAGGACATCATGAGCTGTCTGGCTCCGCTCGGCGGCGTTTATCAGGCCGGCACGTTTGCCGGAAACCCCGTTGTCATGCGCACCGGTCTGGCCGTCCTCAAATTCCTCAACAAGGAATTTTATGCCCGATTGAACCAGCGCAGCGACGATTTCGCCGCCGGACTCAACGCATTTTTCAACGACAAGAACATCCCCGCACGGCTGACCCATTTCAAATCCATGCAAAGCATCCGTTTCAGGGCGGAACCCGTCAAAAACTATGACGACGCGCGCGCAGCCTCGAGCGATGCCATTTACAGTCCGTTGTTCTGGCATCTGATCAAGCGGGGGATCTATTGGCCCCCGGCGGATCTGGAGGCATTCTTTATCTCGGGAATGCACACAAAGAAAGATTTGAATTTCTTAAGCGCGGCCGTCAAAGAATTTTTTATCAAACAAGGAGACGATCATGTTTAAAAAAATGCGAAACTGGGGAATCACCGTGAGTTTGTTTTTCGCCGTTCTGGGCGCCTCCGGATGCCTCGGCCTCGTTGTCGGTGCGGCGGCGGGGGTCGGGGGGTATGCCTGGATCAAGGGAGATCTGGTCAAGGAATTCAACGTGCCGGCGGAAAAACTGCACAACGCGGCCCTCCGCGCCCTCCGGGGCATGGAACTGGCCATCATGGAAGAAAAAAGCGACCGCCTCTCGGGCAAAATCCGCGCTGACTTCGCGGACGGGACCCCCGTCTGGATTACCGTCGGCGCCATGACCGAGCTGTCCTCGCGAATCAAAATCCGTGTGGGGCACTTCGGAGACAAAACCAGGTCGGAATTGATCTTCAATGCGGTTCAAAAAAACCTTTGATAAACGCCACTTCAGGAGTCAACCATGAACGACCACGATACATTTGTCGAACGCCCCTGGGGACAATATTTTAAACTCTATCAGGAACTGGGGGTCTGGGTCAAACGCGTTGAGGTCAAGCCGGGACACCGTTTGAGCCTGCAAAAGCACGAGCACCGGACGGAAAAATGGATTGTCGTGACGGGAGAAGGAGTCGCGGTCGTCGACAATCAAGATATTCCGCTGAAGCCCGGCAGCATCGTGGACATCCCCCTGGGGGCCGTCCACCGCCTGGGGAACCACGGTAAGGAAAAACTGGTCATCATCGAAGTGGCCTGCGGAGATTATCTGGCCGAAGACGACATCGTCCGCCTGCAGGACGATTACAAGCGTTAAATTTATTTATTCCAGGACTTTCGCGTTTGGATGGGCCCCCGAAGGGAAGGGCGAGGCGTACTGTTAAGTACGTTGAGCGAGCACCGGAGGTTGCAACGAAGCAGATCGCCAAACGAGAAAGTCCTATTATTCTTTTCTCAAATGGGACGGGAGGATTCTGAGGGCCTGGCGGTATTTGCTGATGGTGCGACGGGCGATGATCATTCCTTTTTTCGAGAAATACTCCTGAATCTCCTGATCCGACAGGGGGCTGCTCTTGTTTTCCCGGTCAATCAATTTCTTGATTTCTTCCTTAATACTCCGGCTGGAAACGCTGGTTTCCGCAGAACCGTCCAGGGGATTATTTCGAACCCCCTGAGAAAAGAAAAACCGCATCGGAAACAGACCATACGGCGTGTCCAGGTATTTTTCATGGATCGCCCTGCTGATCGTCGATTCATTGCGCTCCAGGTGCTGGGCGACATCCTTAAGCGACATGGGGGTCAGAGAAATCGGGCCGTTTTCAAAAAAGGCCTTTTGCCGGTCAAGGATATATTGCGCAATCCCCTTGATGGTTTGGCCGCGCTGTTCGATGCTTTTGATAAAAATCTGGGCATTTTTGATCTTCTCCCGGATAAATTCCTTTTCTTCGTTCGTCAGCTTCTCTTTTTTAAGAATTCGCCGGTATTGCGGATTGATCCGCAACCGTGGAAGGCCGTCATGATTCAACTGGACGAAATAATTGCCGTCGGTGTCCTGCCCGATGGTGATGTCCGGTTTGACAAAAAGTTGCGGCGAGAGGGGGCGAAAATTCCGGGCCGGCCTCGGATCCAGAGTTGTAATGATTTTTGCGGCCTCTTTGACCTCGGACAGAGAAGCGCCGGTATTTTTTGCGATAACGGAAAATTTTTTGCGGCCCAGCTCCGCCAGATATTCGGCAACAATGCGGACAAGAAGACTTTCAGGGAGAAAATTTTTATGTCGCAATTGGATCAGAAGACATTCCTTCAGATCCCGCGAGGCAATCCCAACCGGCTCAAAACCCTGGATAATCTTAAGAACCGATTCAACCGTTGTGCGGTCGTCCAGCTCGAGGATTTGGGCAATTTCGTCGCAGGACAGGGTGAGATAACCGTCGTCATCGATATTCCCGATGATGAATTCCCCGATCAGGATGTCGTCGGGATCGGAAAACTCCACGTGCAGTTGCCGGAGCAGCTGCTCTTCGAGCGTTTCGTCGCGCTTGATGGGTTTTTCTTCGACAGGGTCATCGTCCGAATCAAAGTTCGAGGGAGGCAGCGGGGACTCATCGGGAAGTTCGGCGTGGTCGGTTTCGTTCGAATCGCCGGATTCCGCGACCTCCTCATTCACCTCGAGCAGGGGATTGTTCTGCAACTCCTGTTCAATCGCCTGGCTAAGGTCCATCAGCGGCAACAGCAGGACTTGAATCGACTGTTGCATCATCGGCGACAAAACTTGTTTTTGCGTCTGAATGGGGGCAAGTTTCATTCTCATGTGCAAAAAGTATACCACAAGACCATCAATTCACAACCCGCGCCGCGATAACGAATGATAACAAAACTCGACATGATCTAAGTTATTGCTATAATACACCTTCCCATCTTGTCAGGGTTTGTCCTAGACAATGATGTCCATTCTTTTAAACACGTACTCAGATTGACATCGTCACAGATAATCGCGTATTCTGCACAATCAGAATGTAATGATCTGCTAACAAATAAGTTGCAATAGGTTCGAGTCGGGACTGACATCGTGGCACGCTAATTGCTTCAACCTCTCTATCAAGGCATTTCGGTTCGATTTAAGGGAAGAATGATATCAGAACGTATCGCAAGCGGCATTCGAAGGAGGAGGGACGTGGAAGTGAAAAAGCGCATGACAATCACAGAAGTCGCGGAGCTCATTGGCATCAGCGCCAAAACTTTAGCCCGGTGGGAGAAGGTTGGCAAGATCCGCCGGCCTAAGCGCGATTGGCGCGGCTGGCGAGTCTATGAAGAGACCGACCTTTCCGAGATCAAAAAGCTCCATGAAACATTGATTGAAATTTAAGAGGCACAAAATTTTTAAAAGGAGAATTTCAATGATGAAAAGAACACTCTACCTACTCATCGGGACCGTTTTCATGGCGATCGTATTGACCGCCGCCGAAAGCCATGCCCAAAATTTTGCGGGGACAGGCCCGATCCCCAGGGACAACGCAGGGGACAGCGGCCAGGAAAGCCCGGCTCCGGCCGGTGATGCCGCGGAAGCCCAAGGGGAACTGACCGACGAGGAATTGATTGCCATGACCCGTCCGGCTCCCGGCGGAGAAGACTCCAGCACCTACACCCTGGGCCCCACCGACGTTATTGAAATCACGGTCATGCGGCATCCCGAGGTGAGCGGACAATATTTCATCAACAATGAAGGAAAAATCCAGTATGAATTTGTCGGCGACGTCGTGATCAGCGGCCTGACCAAGGACGGGGCCGCCGAAGCCATCAGCAAGCGTTTATCCGAATACATCATCAATCCCGAAGTGACGGTCAAGATTTCCGGATACAACAGCAAGGTCGTCTACGTGGTCGGCGAGGTCAACAACCCCGGGAAAATTTTTATGCGCGGGGATACGATCACCATCAGGGAAGCGCTGCTTCAGGCGGGTCTCCCGATGCTCACGGGAGTCACGAAAAAAAGCCGCCTGATCACGCCTTCCGAAACCGGCCATGCGCCAAAAAAAGAAGTGAATGTTTACGCGCTGCTTTATGAGGGCGATCTGAGAGAAAATTTTACGATGCAGCCGGGGGATGTTCTTTATATCCCGCCGACGTTCTTAACCAAGGCGATTCGCGCGATCCAGCCGGTGGCGTCCCCCGTCGGGACTGCCGCGGGAACGGCGCGCACGGTCATAACCCCGATAGGATTTTAACAATGCACCCCAACCACGAAACATCATTTTACCAAGAGGAAGGTCTCCAAAATGCCTGAGCTCGAAAACAGCAATCTCTCACTATTGAATTACATGAAGATATTTTTTCGCCGGAAAGAACTCATCTTCGTCCCGGCCTTTCTGGGGCTGGCCATCGGAATCAGCGCGGGCATCATCATGCCCAAGGAGTTTCGATCGACAACCGTCATCCTGGTTCAGGAAGGAAAGACGGACAACCCCTTGTTTGAAAACATCGCCGTTTCGTCGACCGTCCTGGAACGTCTCGCCAACATCAAGGAATCCATGATGGGGTGGAACAGCCTGGTGAAGCTCGTCAAACGGCTCAACCTCGACCGGGACATCAAGACCAGCAGGCAGTTTGAGAGTCTGGTCCTCGGCATCCGCAACCGTCTGGATATCCGGCTGCGCAGCAATAATATCATCCAGCTTTCCTTCATCGATAAAGACCCCGTCCAGACCCAGGCCGTCGTCCAGAACATCACCGACATTTTCATCGATCGCAACAAAGAGATACAGAGCAAGGAAACCTCCGACGCCATCACCTTCATTGAACAGCAGCTCACGGTTTATAAAGGTAAAATCAAATCCGCCGAAATCGCCAAGATGCAAGACCAGTTGAATGAACTGCTGCGTGATTCCACCGACCGGCATCCCCTCGTGAAGGAACTGCGCGAAAAGATTGACAAGGAAAAAATCGAACTGTCCCGGGAGAATCTGGAGTACACGGATTCCGAGACGTTGAAAGTCCAGTCCAACAACTCGATCATCGACAGCATTAAAAGCGCCCTGGATCAAATCGAATCCAAACCGGCGACCCCGGCAACCAACGGCAAGCCCCCCGTGAGCGGCGAAGACATTTATAAAGTGATGCTGCTGGACAAACTCGATGATGTCCTCGCCCGCGATGTGAAAATCAACGAAAACATTTACAACATCCTGTTGCAGCGTCTGGAAACCGCCAAGATCACCCAGCGGCTTCAGGCCTCAAAAGAGGGGACCCGCTATACCATCATCGATCCGCCGCGCGTCCCGCTGACCCCGTCGAAACCCAACAAACTCGTCGTGGCCCTCGCGGGATTGTTCGGCGGGCTGGTGCTCGGGCTCGGCATGGTATTCGCCGGGGAATTTTTAGACAAGTCCTTCCTCGACGTTGAGGAAGCCAAAGAATTCCTGGGAACGCCGCTCCTGGGGGCGATTTCCAAGATCATCACCGAAGACACGATTCAGCCCGAGCGGGAGCAAAAACGATGGGTTTACAGCCTGACGATCGTCGGCGGCATTCTGCTCGTCGTATCAACCGTGGCCGTGGCCAACATTTTCAATTTGTAAAATTTGAGGTCAACGCATGTACAACAAGTTTTACGGTTTTACCGAACCCCCGTTTAATATCACGCCCAATTCGCGTTTTTTTTATCAAAGCGCGAAGCACACGGAGGCCCTGAGCACGATGATCTACGCCATCGAGCAGCGCAAGGGCTTTGTGGTGATCACCGGCGATATCGGGTCGGGAAAAACCACCGTCTGCCGGGCGCTGCTCCACCAGTTGGGGTCCCATGTGGAGACGGCGATGATCACCAACACCCACATCGTCAGCGGCAAGGAACTGCTGAGCATGATCCTCGATGACCTTGAAATCGAACATTCCGGCTCTTCGAAATCGCGGCTTTTGTCCCAGCTCAATCAATACCTCATCGAGCAATTGCGCAAAGACAAAAATGTGGTTTTGATCGTCGATGAGGCGCAGAACCTCTCGCCGTCGGTCCTTGAAGAAATCCGCATGCTTTCGAATCTTGAGACCGAATACGAGAAGCTGATTCAGATCATCTTCCTCGGCCAGCCGGAACTGAAGAAAAAATTAGCGCTGCCGCGGCTGGAGCAGCTGCGCCAGCGGATCGCCGTGTTTTTTCACCTGTCGCCGTTGACGGAAGAGGACGCCCGGAATTACATCCGGCACCGCTTAAAAACCGCCAGCGGTTCCGACCGGCAGTTTTTTACCGACACGGCGATCAAAAGCATTTATCACTTTTCAAAAGGGGTGCCGCGGCTCATCAACCAGATCTGCGACAGCGCCCTGCTGCACGGGTATGTGGAAGGGCTCGAGCTGATCGACGAGCGGATGATGCAGGACGTCATCAGCGCCTCGCCGCAAACGCTGATCGCGCAAAGCCCCCAGCACAAAAAACACGACGACGATGTCTTGACGTCCTCAATCAGCTTTGGGGACGCGTTAAGTTTATAAAACGAAAGGAAACCTCATGGGCAAAATTACCGAGGCCTTGAAAAAGGCCGCTGAAGAACGTCTCGACCGGATCGAAAAAATCAGCCGCGTCAAAGAAAACGACCGTCTGGTCATCAAAAAAATGAGCGACTCCAAAGTGGATTCCCGCATCGTCGCTTACTTTGATCCCAAGGCCTTGATCACCGAGCAATACAAAATCCTGCGCACCAATATCCTTTCGATGGGAAAACACAAACCGCTCAAGGTGATTGTGGTCACAAGCGCCATTCATTCGGAGGGGAAGACCATCACGACGCTGAACCTCGCCGTGACCGTGGCCCGTTCCACCCAAAAGGTGAAGGTGCTCCTCATCGACGCCGACATGCGCCGGGGGAGAATCGAACGATACCTCGGCAGCCAGTCTGCCGTCGGTCTCTCCGAGGTGCTGATGGGAACGGCCAATGTCGAAGACGCCCTCTTTAAGGTCGACATCGAAAACCTCACCTTTTTATCGTGCGGCAGCGTTCCCGAAAACCCCGCCGAACTCTTAGGCTCGGACAAGATGTCCCGTTTTCTCGACGACATGAAAAAACAATTCGACTATATTTTCATCGATACCCCGCCCATCATTCCCGTGACCGACGCCGGCATCGTCGGATCCCTCTCCGACGGCGTCATCATGGTGATCCAGGCCGGACGGACCCAGCGCGGCATCGTGCAGCGGGCCGGTGAACTGCTCAACCAGGCCCACGCCAAAACGTTCGGATACGTTTTGACCAACATCGAATACCATCTGCCGGAGTACATTTACCGGTATCTTTAAAAATTCATAACGGCTTACGGAAAGGACATCAGTCATGTCGAATTTTCTGGTCACCGGCGGCGCCGGTTTTATAGGTTCCAGCATCTCGGAATATCTCATCAAGCAGGGGCACGCGGTCCGCGTCCTGGACAATTTCTGTTCGGGCAAAGAGGAAAATCTGGCCTTCGTCGCGGGGCTTGGCAAGGAAAAATTTGAACTCATCCGCGGGGATATCCGCGACGCTGCCGTCGCCGAGAAGGCGACGCGTGGGGTGGACGCGATCTTTCACCAGGCGGCCCTGCGCTCGGTCCCCAAATCCATGGTGGACCCGTTCAGCTATAACGACGTCAACATCAACGGTATCCTGGTGATGCTGCAGGCCGCCGCGAAAAATAAAGTGAAGCGTTTTGTCTTTGCCTCTTCAAGCTCGGTTTACGGCGACACCGACCAGTTCCCTCAGCGCGAAAGCCAGTATCCGCTCTTGATCTCGCCCTACGCCTTGAGCAAACTCACCGGGGAATATTATTGCCGCATTTTCTCCGAGCATTTCACCGTCGAAACCGTATGCCTGCGGTACTTCAATGTCTTCGGCCCCAAGCAGGCCCTCGACGATGAATACGCGGTCGTGGTTCCGAAATTCATTCACTGCATCCTGCATGACCAGCCGCCGCCCATCTTCGGAACCGGCAAGCAATCCCGGGATTTCACGTACATCGAAAATGTCGTTATGGCCAATTATCTCTCCGCCACAACACCCGGCATCAAGCACGAAGTTTTCAATGTCGCCAACGGCAAAGACCAGAGCGTCCTCGAACTGGTGGCAACGCTGAACAAAATCATCGGAAAATCGATCGCGGCAAATCACTTGCCCGTCCGGGCGGGAGACGTTTTCAAGACCCATGCCGACATTTCCAAGATCACAAAGATCCTGAAATACCAGCCCAGCGTAGGATTTGAAGAGGGGTTGCGGCGCACCGTCGAGTATTTCAAAAAAGCCTTTGCCAAAAACTAAGATGGAATATTTTAAAATCAAGATCAAAGGGATTTTAATCCCGCGTTCCGTCTTTATCGCGCTCACCGGCCTCTATATGGCGGGGCTATTGTTCTCCTCATCCCGGCCGGTCCTCAAAGTCCCCGGGACCGAGGACAAGGTGATGGAGCAGATTTATAATTTCGCTCACCTGCCGGCCTACGCCATCCTGACGTTTTTGCTGCTCTGTTCCATGGATTCCGCAACACCGACGGCGCAGGGAACCGCGTTTTTGATCTCGTTTGTGTTTGGCGCAGCCAACGAAGTCGTTCAATTTTACACACCGGGGCGATATTTTCAGGTGAGCGACATGATGACCAACGGGACAGGGGCGTTGTTGACGCTGGTGATTCCGAAAATCCGTGAAGTGTATCTTAAGAAACGTGAAGCGTATCTCGTGAAGCGAAAAAATTATAATTGAAACGTGAAGCGCACCACGTGAAGCGTGAAACGAAAAATCATAATGACAGCATGATGATTATGAATTTAAAGGCCTTTTTGCGAATGAATTTTTGCCGGGTGATCTATCACACGGGACTGCTTCACCTGTTTCTCAAATACGTTTTCCCGCGCCGGCGGGAATTTCCGGCCGTGATTATCAATTATCACAGCTATGTCCACACGCTGGATGACGTGATTGAGGTTGAGTCGTCCGTCGTTCACCGCATGGAGACATTCAAGAATGAGGTCCGCTGGCTGCGAAAATATTTTGAGATTGTCCCGCTGGACACGGTCGTCGAGACCCTGTCGCGGGGCAAAAAATTCGCCAGGCCGACGGTCGCCATCACAATCGATGACGGGTTCCGGGATAACTTCGAATTGCTGTTCCCGTATCTTAAGGAAGCGAATCTGCCGGTGACAATCTTTTTGGCAACCGGCTTCATCGGAACCAGGCAAAGAATCTGGATTGACCGGGTGGCCAACGTATTTTTGAGGACACAAAAGACAGTGTTTACAGCCCCGACGGATATGGGCGGCAAACAATTTATTCTGGATTCCATCCAGTCGCGGCGCGATGCTTACAATGCCGTTTCCGGACCGTTGAAAGCCATGCCGATTGTCCAGCGCGATAAAAATATCGGATTGATCGAGGATCAACTGGGAGCCGTCCCCGAGGACAAACCGGTGATGCTCGACTGGGATGAGGTGAGGACCATGCAAAAAGGCGGCGTCCACTTCGGCGCGCACACCCGCACGCATCCGATCCTGACCAGTCTTTCGTCCGACGACGCCAGGAGGGAAATTGCCGATTCCAAAAAGAAGATTGAGGACGAGCTTCAGACCCCGGTCAAACATTTTGCCTATCCCAACGGACGAGCAGAGGATTTCAGCGAGGAGCTGCGGCAGTTTTGCAGGGACATCGGGTTTCACAGCGTTTGCGCGGTGGCGATGGGGAATAACAGCGAGCCGTCGGACATCTGGGCTTTAAAAAGGATCGGGGCCAAACTCCCGCTGAGCTTTTGCGCCTTTCATATGACACAGGCGTTTTTGATGTCAAACCACACGTCAACCGAATCGGAAAGAAGATTATGCAATCCCAATATTCAACTCCCGCAATCGTCCTCGGTCTGAGCGTCAACGGTTTGGGCGTCATCCGCAGCCTCGGCCGTCAAGGGGTCCCGGTCTACGCCATGGATTACGCGCCGAACCGCAGTGCCAGGTTTTCCCGTTACGCCAAATTTGTCGCCTGCCCCGACGCTGCAAAAGACCCGCAGGGGTTTATTGACTTTCTGCTCCATTTCACAAAAACACTGACCGGGAGCGCTGTCCTTTTGCCGACGGGCGACAATTTCAATGAATTCGTCAACACACACAGAGCCGCCCTTTCTCCCGCATTGAAGTTCGCCATGCCGCCGCAGGACGTCATGGATCAGCTGCTGAACAAACGCGGTCAATACGAACTGGCCCTGCGCCACGGCGTGCCTGTCCCGCCGACATTTTTCCCGAAAACTCTTCCGGAAGTCCGGGATTTGGCTCCGGGCCTGCGTTACCCTGTGCTTTTCAAGGGCCTCAGCACCGGCGGCTGGCGCAAGCGGTTCGGGGATCAGAAGGCGGTGGTGGTCAAGGACGCGAAGGAACTCGTCGGCGCCTATGAGATGATCCATCAGGGAGAACCGCTGGAGACCATCATCCAGGAGATCATCCCCGGCGATGATTCGCGGCATTATAAAATCTGCGCGTACATGAGCAGGGAAGGCAATCCGCTTTTGACATTCACCCTGCGCAAGATCCGGCAATACCCCTGCGATTTTGGGATCGGATCCAGTGTCGAAAGCGTCCGGGTCCCGGAACTGGCTCATCTGGGGCTGCCGTTTTTAAAAGCGCTCCGCTATTGGGGTGTCGGATCCATCGAATTCAAAAAAGATGCCAGAGACGACCGCTGGCTGATGATCGAGGTCAACCCCCGTCTCTGGGCGCAGAACAGTCTGCCCGACGCCTGCGGCCAGAACTTTGCGCTGACCGCTTATCTCGACGCGCTGGGAAAACCGGTTGTGCCGCGATCGGATTTTAAGGAAGGGGTCAAGTGGATCGCGATGAGCGCCGATTTTTCGTCGTTCCGGGGTTACCACGCGCAGGGGCGGATGAGCTGGATGGAATGGCTTAAGAGCGTTTTGACCGGGCAGAGGGTCTGGGGCGTGTGGGCTGCCGATGATCCGATGCCGTGGATCCAGGAATTTTTTCTCGAACGAATCGTCGGGAAGGTCAAAAGAATTTTGAGATTGGCAGGGACTTAAGATATGGTTACCGCAATGAATTCCATCCAGACTCAGGAGATCACCGGCGCGTCCGAATTCAACCGGCTGCGTCCGCTATGGAACGACACCCTGCGCAAAAGCGGTCTCGATAACCCGTTCCTCCGGCATGAATGGCTCAGCGCCTGGTGGGCGGGGTACGGCGAAAAAAATCAATTGCGGGTGATCCACCTGACGAATGACGGAAAAACCGCGGGCCTGATCCCGCTTATGATTTCAAAGACCAGCCTGTCGCGGATCCCCCTTGATGCCGTCGAATTTATCGGCAATCACTGGACCCGGATGGATCTCCTGCTCGCGGACGATCACGAGGCCTGTCTCGAGGCCCTGATAACAGCGGCGGACCGTTCCTCGAAAGTCTGGATCCTCGCCCAGATGGACCAGCGCGCGGCAACGTTTGCCATGCTCATCGACGCGCTGCGAAAGCACAGGATGCGGTATTCCGTCATCGCCAAGCCTCACACCTATATCCCGCTTCACGGGTCGTGGACAGAGTATTTCAACAGCCAATCCTACAATTTCCGCATGGATTCGCGGCGCAAACTCAAGCGCATGGAAAAGGAAGGCGCGCTGACTTTAAGATCGCTGGACCCGGCGAACGGCGCGTTAACAAAAATCGCCGCGATCGCCGCCAACAGCTGGCAGTCCAAAGACGCCGTCAATATCATCACAAGCCCCGAGGGCCGCAGATTTTA
The DNA here is from genome assembly GCA_964361085.1 of uncultured Planctomycetales bacterium. Taxonomy (GTDB): domain Bacteria; phylum Omnitrophota; class Gorgyraeia; order Zapsychrales; family JANLHA01; genus CAYHZK01. Next base: position 13,898 of record CAYHZK010000007.1, on the reverse strand, counting down.
TGAAACGCTCGCCGGCAATGCCGGCGGGATGGGCCTGGATTTTTCCATCCTCGAGCTGAACGACCGGCCGATCGCCTATATGGTCGGGATCGTCTCAAACGGGCACTATTTCGCGTTTGACACCGCGTACGACAAGGATGTTCATCAGCATTCGCCGGGGTTGATCCTGCACAATCTTCTTTTGCAGCGGCTGTTCGAGCAGGGGATAACGCGGTTAGATCTGGGATACATGGCCCATTACAAAAACCGATGGACCGAGGAACGGCAGGAGATGTCGGACATCATCATTTATCCGCGCAATCTCATGGGCAAAGTCGTGGAGCTGGCCAATCAGGCCAAGGATTACTGGAACAAAAAGAAGGATTCATAAGTGAAAATCGCGATTGTCGTCAACACCTTCCCGTCGCTGTCCGAGACATTCATCCTGGATCAGATCACCGGGCTGATCGACGCCGGACATGATGTGGATATCCTGTCCTTTTGCCGTCCCAAAGCCGCCGGCAAAGTCCATGACGAGGTCGCAGCGTACCGCCTTTTGGAACGCACGACGTATTTTGATATCCCGCGCGATCACGCCGGCCGGATCACGAAGGCCCTCATCGTCGTTGCCAAATACATGTTGACATACCCCGGGACCATCCTCCGCTGCCTGCGCCTGAGCACCGGGCGGGAGCTGGGGCGATTGACCCGAATTCTGACCCTGGAACCGTTTCTCCGGAAACACTACGATATCGTCCATTGCCATTTTGGAGTCAACGCGCTGCGCTGTCTTTTTTTGAAAGAGCTCTTCAATATGAAACTGGTCACGTCATTTCATGGGTACGATATTTCGCGCGTCCTTAAAAACGACGGGGAGGATATTTATCGGGAACTCTTTGCCCGGGGGGATTTGTTTTTGCCGGTCAGCGCGTTCTTTAGGGAGCGCCTGCTCCGTCTGGGATGCCCGGCGGACAAAACAAAGGTATTTTTTATCGGGATCAAGGTCGGACAGTTTCCCTTCCGGGATAACCCTGCCGGTTCCGGGCGCATGGTCAGGATTTTAACCGTTGGGCGGCTGGTCGCCAAAAAAGGGATCGCGTACGCCCTCAAAGCGGTGCAGCAGGTGACGGCGGCGGTCAACGACATCGAGTATGTCATTGTCGGCGACGGGGAGGAAAAGGCCCCCTTGGAGGCGCTCGCGCAACAGCTCCAGATCGACGGGAAGGTCCGCTTTAAAAACGGCATGTCACGACTGGAAGTGCAGCAGCTCCTGAGGGAATGCGATGTGTTTGTTTTGCCGTCGATAACAACCGACGACGGCGATCAGGAAGGGATCCCTGGGGTTTTGAAAGAGGCGATGGCCTCCGGTGTTCCCGTCATCAGCACGGACCATGCCGGTATCCCCGAGATGATCACAGACGGCGAAAATGGATTTCTCGCGCCGGAAAAAGACAGCGCCGCCCTGGCGGAGAAAATCCTCTATTGCATCCGGCATCCCGGGCGATGCCGCGAAGTCGCGCGCGCGGCGCGGGCCTGTGTTGAAAAAATTTTTGATGCTGACCGGTTAAACCAGGATTTGGAAGCGCATTATCAAAGGCTTCTCCTGGGATCGAAAGGGAGTCTCCTGACTCAAACATAACCATGAAAGTGACCGTCATCATTCCGACTTATAATTACGCGTCGTTTATCGGGAGCGCCATCAAAAGCGTCCTGGCCCAGACTTACAAAAATTGGAAAATCATCGTGATGGATGATGGATCAACGGACAACACAAAGGCTGTCGTCGAGGAGTTCGTCCGGCAACATCCCGGGCGGATCTTTTATCACCTTCAAAAAAACCAGGGCTCGGGCGCGGCCCGCAACAACGCGATCCGCCTGGCGACGGACGAATACATCGCCTTTCTCGACGCCGATGACCTGTGGCTGCCGGGCAAACTTGAGTACCAGATGAAATTGTTTCAAAGCGATCCTCATCTGACTCTTGTATACAGCAACGCCTATCTCGTTCGGAAAGGGAGGATCCTGGGGACCTACATCCGGCCGGAAGACAAGTGCCATATCAATGAGGATCTTTTTTACAATCTCCTGCTGCGGAATTTTATTCCGTTCGCCTCGACGGTGGTCAAACGCTCGGTCTTCGACGAACATCTCTGGTTTGACGAGACCCTCTACAGCGCCCAGGACTTTGAGTGGTTGATGCGGGTCATCCGTGGTCATAAAGCGGGCTATGTGGATAAATGTCTGGTCCGTTATCGCATGCACACAGCCAACGTGAGCAACCGCCTCGACATCCGGCACAAAAACAACCTGACGATCATCGACCGGAATTTGTCGCTGTACCCGGAAATGGCCCAAAAACTCGGGCACCGGCTAAAGGTGCGTCTCGCGGAGCAGCACTATTCTTACGGCTACACCCTGTTTGCGGCTCAACGGATGCGCGAGGCCCGGGGACAATTCATGAAGGCGATCTTTTCTTTTGCGTTTTACAGCGCCAAACTTTACGCTTACGTTCTTCTGACCTTCTGCCCGCCGGTGTGCCTGACCTGGCTGAGGGGGATCAAACAAAAACTTTTTAAACAGCCAGAGCGAATATCCGGGCCCGGCGTCATCACAGCCCGCAAATCATCCGTCACAGAAGGGGCCATACCGCAATGATCAAAGAAATCATCAAGTATCGCGATCTTTTAACCATGTTGACCCTGAGGGACATCCGCATCCGCTACAAGCAGGCGGCGATGGGGTTTCTCTGGGCGCTCTTTATGCCGCTTGTGGCGGTCCTCGCGGGAATCCTGATTAAAAAGGCGATGTCGGTCGTCTCCGGAAAACCGCTGGACACGGTGGGCGTCATCGCGATCGCCGTCAAAGTCCTGCCCTGGACCTTCTTTGTCTCCGGGCTCAAATTTTCCGTCCAGACCCTGGTCTCCAACCAGAACCTCGTCACCAAGATTTATTTTCCCAGGGCCGTCTTGCCGCTGGCGGCCATTTTGGCATGCCTGTTTGACCTTGCGGTCGCCATGGTTGTTTTAAGCGCCTTGCTGGTCGTCTTTAAAATCGGCGCGAGCGTCCATCTTTTGTGGGTTCCGCTGATCCTTGTGTTTCTCATCGCCTTCACGGCCGGGCTGGGGATCCTCCTGTCGGCGGCCAATCTTTTTTATCGCGACGTCAAATACATCGTCGAAGTGATCCTCATGTTCGGAATCTTTTTTACCCCCGTTTTTTTTGAGGCCGGCGCCTTCGGGGAGTGGGGAAAATATCTTTTGTTGAACCCCGTCGGAAGTCTTTTGGAATCCCTGACGCAGGCCGTGGTCTATCACCACGCGCCTGACTTAGGATGGTTGAGCTACGCCGGCATCTGCTCGCTTTTGATGCTCTGGTGGGGGATCAAAATTTTTGAGGCCAAAGAGCCCTATTTTGCGGAGAACATTTAAAAAGGCTGCTTGCCGTAATGGCAATGGACATTCACATTGCATTAAGTTATCAAATATGTTAAATTATTGCCATGGAGTTCAATGATTTTCTTAAAAAAGTCCAGGCGTTACCGCTTATCGATACAAGGATTTTAACGACAGGCCTCACGGATGTTTCTGCTGTCAAGGTTCAGATCAGCCGTTGGGAAAAGTCAGGGAAATTGATCCAGATCAAGAGAGGGATTTATTTACTTGCCGAACCCTACCGAAAAATCAAAGCATCGGAATTGTATATCGCGGGAGTTCTTAAAAGTCCTTCGTATATCAGCCTGGAGAAAGCCCTGGAATACCACGGCCTTATCCCCGAATCGGTGGCTGTGTTCACATCGGTGACAACCAAAAGACCAACATTATTCAAGACAGCTGCCGGGGTTTATGATTACCGCCACATCAAACCCTCGCTCTTTTGGGGTTATACGTCTTTGGTCCTTGAGGGGCAGACCTCGTTTATGGCAACACCGGAGAAGGCGCTGATGGACCTCTTTTATTTACGGCAAGCCGAGGTTCCCATGGAATATTTAAACGAATTGCGCCTGCAGCGTGTCGAGGGCATCAACCAGAAACGATTGGCTGAATACGCGCTGCGTTTTCAAAAGCACGGGATAATCCGGACGGCGGGTTTGGTGCAAAAGTTTATTAACGATCACAACAGGGACGTCAAGGAATTGTGAAAGACTATTGTTTGGAATTGACGGCGGCACAGCAATCCCGTTCAGGCAAATATAACATCATGCGCGAATACGTTCAGGCTTACGCCTTACGGATCATGCATGGCGCGGGGGTATTTCAGTCCACGGCCTTTGTCGGCGGAACAGCCTTGCGATTTCTCTATGACCTGCCGCGTTTTTCAGAGGACCTGGATTTTTCAGCGCATCAAAAACCCGTCATGCCCTTTATTGATTTGATGCGGATGATCAAACAGGAATTTACTCTGGCGGGTTATGAAATGAGCGTGTCTTACGATGATGAAAAGACAGTCCAGTCCGCTTTCCTGAAGTTTGAAGGCCTGATGTACGAGGCGGGACTGTCGCCGCTGGAATCGCAGAAATTTTCCATCAAGATTGGAATTGACACCAATCCTCCCCAGGGAGCCCACGTGACGACACACATCGTAAACAAATTTTTTCCCATCGCTTTTCTATCTTACGATTTATCGTCGCTGCTGGCCGGGAAGATGCACGCGCTCTTAACCAGAAAATACTCAAAGGGCAGGGATTTTTTTGATATCGCCTGGTATTTGTCCCGCTTCAAAACCATTTCACCCAATTTAACACTGCTGCACAACGCGTTGACGCAAACAGGATTTAAGAAGCCCGTGCCGACGCAGGATAACTGGAGGCAGTATCTCCATGACGTCGTAGCCAGGGCCGACTGGAAACTCGTTTATAAAGACGCGGTGAATTTTCTGGAAAACCCCAAAGACATGGACATTTTCACGAAAGAGCATGTGCTTAAGTTGATTGCCCAAGTTGCGGCAAGGTAAGATGGCGCGGCCGTCGGAATCAGGATTGAATCTTTGAAATAGCTGAGAAATTTACAGCCGCCATGAGGCATGGATTGCGATCTCAAACCGAACATGGTATCCTTTAGTTGGAAAGTAGGAAACAGTAGGAGGAGATTATGGTGACACGAATGAGGGGGAAAGGTCAAATCACGATCCCGGCGGATATCCGGGAGTCACTGCATTTGTCGAAGGATTCCCTGTTATGTATTGCCAAAGTTGGAGACGGGATTCTGCTGAGCCCTAAACCTTCTGTTTTTGAATCCGTTTCCGGAAAGTTTTCAAAAAGGGCTAAAGAGGAAGGCATTACCCTTCAAAGTCTTCTGAAGGATTTGAAAAAAGTCCGGCATCCCTGAAGAATCATCGATGGCCAGTCCTCAATACAGGATTTTTTTCGATACCAGCGCATATATTGCCGCTTTGCTTTCTCCCGGCGGCGCCGCGGGGGAACTTGTGCGTTTAGCCGAAGCCGGCGCCATTCGAATGGTTGTCTCTGAAGACGTGGTCATCGAGGCTGATCGGGTTTTGGCTGTTAAATTCCCCGAGCTTATTCAGGAAAATCGCAGATTATGGAAAAGTCTCAATCCCGAGATGGCGCCATGTCCGTCACAGAGCCAAATGAAACCATTCCTGGAAAAACTGCCCAAAGGCGACGCGTTGATTCTTTCCGCGGCTCATGTGTCAAAGGCATCGGCGTTTGTAACCTGGAATACCCGTGATTTCATGAGTCACGGTGTTTCATCCCTGGTTGATTTTCCGATTCTGATCCCGGCGGATTGTCTTGCCCTTTTCAGAAAATGGATAGAACCATTTTTGCATTAAAATTCAGCAAAAAACCTTATTTCGCGGAGAATATTGAAACATGAGTGCTGTCATCGAATTCAATCACGTCTGGAAAAAATTTAAAAAGGGCGAAAAGTTTAACAGCTTGCGCGACGCCATCCCCCATTTTTTTAAAAAAGCCGTCAGCGCCAACGGCGGTTTAAAACCGCAGGAGTTCTGGGCGGTCAGGGATGTCAGTTTCCATATCCAAAAAGGGGAGGTCGTCGGCATCATGGGGCCCAACGGTGCGGGGAAAAGCACCATCCTCAAAATGCTCTCCGGGATTTACGCGCCCAATCAGGGGACGCTCGCCATTAACGGCCGCCTTTCCGCGCTGATTGAGGTCACCGCGGGATTTCATCCGGAATTGACGGGACGCGAAAACGTTTACTTAAACGGCACGATCCTCGGCATGAAAAAGAAAGAGATCGACGCCAAGTTCGAGGACATTGTGGAATTTTCAGGGGTGCGGGAATTTATCGATACGCCCGTCAAGCGGTATTCGTCAGGGATGTTTTCGCGTCTGGGGTTCTCCGTGGCGGCCCACATGGACCCCGACATCCTGCTTGTCGACGAGGTCCTGGCCGTCGGCGATATCGCCTTCCAGGCCAAATGCGCGCAAAAGATGCGGGAACTCCTGGCCTCCGGAGCGACCATTGTCCTTGTTTCACATCAGCTGAACATGATCCAAAGCCTCTGCAAGCGCGTCATCCTGCTCAGCAAAGGGGAAGTCCTTAAAGACGGGGCGACCGATGAAGCCATTCCCTTATACCAAAACATCATTTTCAGAAAGAGCGAAGAGGATTTCAAAAGCAAATTGGCCAAACCCGACGCCGTAAAAGTTCATATCCAGACAGAATCGTCCGTCAGGATCAATGCCGTCTCAATCCAGGGAGAAAAGGGGGAGGGAGAAGAATTCCGAACCGGCGACTCGTTGACGATTGTCGCGGAATATTCTTCCGACAAACCGATCGAATCCCCCATATTTACACTCGACATTATGCGTTCCGACGGCGTTTTTTGCACCAGCGCGCGCAGCGACCTCAACGGATTTAAAATACCTTATCTCCATGGGACAACAAAAATAGCCATCACCCTGGGCAAATTACCGCTTTCGGCGGGGATATATTCGGTCAAGCTCGGCATCTGGGACAAAGACCTGATCCACCCGTACGTGATCCGGAACAAAGACATCTTCCGCATTCTCGTGGAACGCCACAACAGCTTCTCCAGCGCGGTGATGGTGCCGAATGTGGGGTGGGAGATGGGACATTAAAATTGCCATGTTTTTCATATATACTATTTCCGATAATAATCATTATAGATTATCTAACGAAATGAAAATACCAGAAAGGCCGGGATTTTTACGATTCCCTCTGGTATCTGGGCAAGCGGGGCGTTTCCAAAATGATGTCACTCATGGTTGAAATTGCTTCTGTTACTGAGTAAAATAACTCACTAGTCTGAGATAATTGGAATTCGAAGGGGTATCATGACGTATTTGCATGAGAGAAAATATGTTAGAACTGTTACGGAGCGGTTAAGAGAGAAAAGACGTTTTATTCAAGTTATCACCGGTCCGCGGCAGGTCGGCAAAACAACGGCAATACAGCAGGTGCTGGGAAAGTTACCGTGCCCGCATCATTATGCCGCGGCAGACCTCCCGGCCCCGCCGGATATTTTGTGGATTTCCAGGCAATGGGATCTTGCCAGAATGAAGATGAAGGATCAACATCCGGTTATCCTGGTCCTCGATGAGGCGCAAAAGATCGAACATTGGTCATCGGAGGTCAAGCGTCTCTGGGATGAGGATACCCGAGAGGGGAACAATGTTTATGTTGTTATCCTCGGATCCTCCTCTCTTCTGATTCAGAAAGGCCTGGACGAGAGTCTGGCCGGACGGTTTGAACTCATCAGGTTCCCTCATTGGTCATGGGAGGAGTGCCGGGATTGTTTCAATTGGTCCCTTGATCAGTACATCTATTTTGGAGGATATCCGGGAGGAGCCGCGTTGATTGCGGATGAAACCCGCTGGGGACAGTACATCCGGGATTCTTTGATTGAGACAACCATTTCCAAAGATATTCTGCTTCTCAGCAGGGTTGAAAAACCGGCCCTGCTTCGGCAGCTGTTCGTCCTCTCCTGCCAGTATGGCGGACAGATTCTTTCTTATCAAAAGATTATGGGACAGCTGGCCGACGCCGGGAATACGACCACCATTGCGCATTACCAGCGTCTTCTTGAATCGGCTTTTTTGATCAAGGGCGTACCGAAGTGGTCCGGGAATGTCATCCGCCGCCGGAATTCCACTCCCAAATGGCTTCCCCTTAATACCGGACTGGTAACAGCCCTGGCGAACCGCACCCTTGCGGAATCGAGGCAGGATCATGACGCATGGGGGCGGCTGGTTGAAGTCGCAGTCGGCGCCCACCTGGTCAACGGCGGGGTCCCGCGCGGCATTGAGGTTTTTTATTGGCGCGAGGGGAACACTGAGGTTGATTTTATCCTCAGCAAAGGGAGCAAGGTGACAGCCATCGAGGTCAAAAGCGGAAAATCAAGGACATCCCTTCCCGGCCTGACCGCATTCACAAAAAAATACGGCAGGTGCCGGACAATCGTTGTGGGCGGTGACGGCCTTGATCTGAAAGAATTTCTCGAGACCCCGGTCGAAAAATGGCTGTGATTGACTTATGCAGAATCGTAGACTCTACTCGACGATATATCAGAACTATCGTATACTCCACATGACGGTATGAGTGGATGGCGCCGGAACATATCTAAACTTTTGACAGAACCAGCAAGAAATACAGGAGGGCAGCATGGGACTTGTCAATGCCAAAATAATTCTTGGCAATCCAAGAGAGAAAAAATTAAAAACCCTCGAAGAGGTTGCTCTGGTCGACACCAGGGCTGTTCATTTGTGTATCCCGGAGCATATCAAGATCCAGTTAAAACTTGAAGAAATTGACAAAAAAGAAGTCACGTTGGCGGATGGCAGTAAAAAACTTGTTCCCTATGTCGGCCCTGTGGAAATCAGATACAAAAACCGCGTCGGTTTCGCAGGGGCGCTGGTGATGGGCGACCAGGTTTTGCTGGGGGCCATACCGCTGGAAGATATGGATCTGGTCGTTATTCCAAGCAAGCGAGTTTTGGACGTAAACCCGCACAGCCCCAATATCGCCGGCACCATCGCGAAATAAATCAGTGGGAAAATACGGTCACGGTGTGCGGCACCGGATCTCGTTCGTGTTGATTCAGAACCCATAGGCCTTTCCAGTTCGACAAGGATATCGACAGACTGGAGAATGCTCTTTCCGTGGTCCTCGGCGTCAGGGTTGACCTGGTGACCAAAAAGGCCTTAAAGCCCTATATCGGCAAGCGCATCCTCGCAGAGGTCCAATAGCTGGAAGAAATTCACGATTTTATGCGCAAAGAATCGGACTTTGGATTTGAAACAACGCTTTCGGGTAAATCATACGTGAACCTTTTCAAGGCATTAAAGGCGCAAGGGTATAAACTGCATCTTTTCTTTTTGTGGGTACCTGGCCCGGGACTGGCCGTCGCGCGTATCAAAGACCGAGTGGCCGAAGGCGGGCATAACGTTCCGGCACAGGATGTCAAGCGCCGCTTTCATCGCTCCATTTCGAATTTTTTCAAACTCTATGAACCGCTTCTGGATTCCTGGATGTTTTTCAATAACGCGGGGACTGCCCCGATATTAATCGCAAAAAGGAATAATGGGCAGATCGGGATCATCGACCGAGAATTATTTCAAAAAATCAGGGAAATGTGAGGGGACAATGCGTTCGACCCGGCAAAAACGTCTGTCATTACAAGATAAAGCGGAACTTGCCATGAAGGAAGCCGTCCGCAAGGTTATCATGCGGCATAAAGAGACCGGGCGTCCGCTGGCGGTCTGGGAAAACGGCAAAGTGCGCTATATCTCCGCCGATGAAGCCCTGCGCAGGCGGGAAGTTAAAGGGAACGGCTGAAATTATGTTATTTAATTCTTTTGATTTCTTACTATTCTTTCCAATCGTCACCGCCGCCTATTTTCTGCTTCCTCATGGCTTGCGCTGGGGATGGCTTCTGGGCGCGAGTTGTTTTTTTTACATGACATTTGTTCCCGTTTATATTTTTATTTTATTGATCACGATAATCATCGACTACGTAGCAGCTATTTATATTGAAAAAACTCAAAATTCCAAAAGAAAGAAATTTCTGTTAATTTCCAGCATCATTTCAACATGTCTTGTTTTATTCATTTTCAAATATTTCAATTTTTTCAATTCCAACCTGACTCATTTGGCTCAATTCCTGCGCTGGAATTATCCCGTCCAAAATTTGTCGATCCTGCTGCCCATCGGGCTGTCGTTTCACACTTTCCAAAGTCTCAGTTATGTAATTGAAGTTTTTCGTGGCAACCAGAAAGCCGAAAGGCATTTTGGGATATACGCGCTGTATGTCATGTTTTACCCCCAGCTTGTGGCAGGGCCGATTGAACGCCCGCAAAACCTGCTGCATCAATTTTATCAACGACACTTCTTTGATTACAAACGCATCACTGATGGTCTCAAATTGATGCTTTGGGGGTTTTTAAAAAAAATTGTCATAGCGGATCGCCTGGCGATCTATGTCAATCAAGTCTACAACAATCCATCGGATTATCAGGGTTTGAGCATTATTCTTGCCACATACTTTTTTGCGTTTCAGATTTACTGCGACTTTTCAGGGTATTCGGATATCGCCATCGGCTCTGCCAAGGTCATGGGTTTCAAATTGATGGATAATTTCGACCGCCCGTATTTCGCCAAATCTATCGCCGAGTTCTGGAGACGGTGGCACATCTCTCTATCGACATGGTTCAAGGATTATTTATATATCCCTTTAGGAGGCAGCAAGGTTTCCAAAGGCCAATGGTATCGCAACATTGCGATCGTCTTCCTCGTAAGCGGCCTTTGGCATGGCGCCAACTGGACTTTTATCATCTGGGGGTTACTGCATGGATTTTATATTGTTTTCTCAGACCTGACCAGGAAGGGGAGAGAAAGAATAGCGGCCATGCTGAAGATAAACCAACAGCAAACATTTTATAAAGCCGTAAAAATCCTGACAACATTTCACCTTGTCGCTTTTTCCTGGATTTTTTTTCGGGCCAGTTCAGTTCAAGACGCTTTCTTACTGATAAGAAATATGGCGCGGATCAACACGTCGGAATTAGGGATCAATATTTTAAACGAAGGGAAAAGCTATATCATCATCGCGTTGATTACCATTGCCGTCATGGAAGTCATCCATTTTTTGCAACGACAGAACAACATCCGCTGCCTAATCAATCAAAAACCACTCTGGCTCCGCTGGGGAATTTATTACGCGGCGGTATTATGTGTCCTGTTTCTGGGAGAATTTAAAAATCAGGAATTCATTTATTTTCAGTTCTAGTTATGAAGACCGAAATCAAAAGAATGGCTTTATTCATCGCGCTTTCCACCGTTATGGCTTATTTAAGCCATAACGCGCTGATTGCCGGATTAAGAAAATCCCAGGCCGATGATTTTCAAATCTGGAATCAAATGATGCGGGGGGAGATCAACTCGGAACTCCTGATTTTGGGTTCTTCCCGGGCCCTGGTTCAATTTGACTGCACCGTGATCGAGAACATGATCCAACACTCTTGTTTTAATCTTGGGTTGGACGGGTCTATGGTCAATCTGCAAGAACCTTTTTTCCAAACCTACCTGCGTTATAACAGCGCCCCCAAAACAGTCATCCAAGTTGTTGGGTTAACAGAAATGACACTGGGGAATCCGTATCGACCTCATCAATATATCCCGTATTTAGGCGAGCGGGCAATTTATGAAAATCTTGTCGGCCTGTATCCCGATTTTATAAAGTTCAAACATGTGCCGCTTTATGGATTTATCGTCTACAAAAATGAACTGATAAACCCTGCCATTCAAGGGCTTTTACCTACCCAGTTGCAACGGCCTCGTCTTTCCAAACGAATCAAAGGATTCCTCGCCGTTGATGAAAAATGGAACAATGATTTTGACCAATTCATGCAGCGTTATCCCAAAGGGCAAAATATCGATATCGCGCCCCAATCTGTTGCGGCCTTAAAGTCAATCATTGAGACATGCCAAAGACGAAACATTAAGGTGATTTTGGTCTTTCCACCGGCCTATCATGAGGCCTTTGACTATATCCCCAACACCCGTGATGTGATCGCCCTGTATCGTAATATCAGTTTAAAATACAATATCCCTTTTCTCGACTATTCACAAAGCCCTATCACTCAACAAAAGGCGTATTTCTATAATACGCAACATCTGAACAAAACCGGGGCCGAATATTTTTCGAAAATCTTTGCGTTAGAATTTTTAAAAGCTTACAAATCAAAAATATCGTTATTGAACTGATCATTTAAATCTCATGGACCACACATTATGATGACACCACAGTTCCTCTGTGCTGTCATCATCGAGAGGAGTTCAGAATGGGAAATTATATCAGTGTTCTTATTGCCACATATAACCGTCACCTTGATCTAAAAAACACTTTAGCTAACCTATTATGCCAAGAACAAGACGGCACCTTTGATTTTGAAATCATTGTTATCGACAACAACTCTTCAGACAAGACCAAGGAGGTTGTCCAAACTTTTACCGAGCAGTCTACTGGAAGAATCAAGTATTTGTTTGAAGCTAAGCAAGGGAAGTCATTTGCTTTGAACCTCGGTGTGGCGAAATCCCAAGGCAATATCTTGGCATGCACCGACGATGATTGCAACTTCGACAAAAGCTGGCTTATAAATATCAACAGGTATTTTAGAGAACATACCTTGGATATGCTTGGCGGAAAAATCATACCAATTTTAAACGTTCCCCAACCGCACTGGCTGGATTTTGCTGTTGATATTTTTCAAGGACCGTACGTTTATTTTGACTTGGGCGATCAATTTTTGGACAATTCCACTAGAGGGGTACTTCCAACGGGAGCAAATATGATTTTTAAACGCAGCTCCTTTGAAAAATATGGTGGCTATAACACTCCGACAAGGGGACAGGATACGGAAATAGGATACAATTGGCAAGAACGGGGCGCCAGGATTGCCTATGCTCCCGATGTCCTTGTTTATCATGTCACACCGGCATCCCGATTGAATAAAAATTTTGTCCGAAAGTGGCAGTTTCTATCCGGGAAAAATAGTGCTCTGATCTTCAAAAAAGATTATACGGGCAAACGGAAATTTTTTGGTGTTCCATTATGGGTTTATAAAAATACAATAAAAAGTATTTTTTTGTATGTCAAAAGTCTTGTCTTATTCCAAAAGGATAGTTTTATTAGAGAACTCAGGGCTTGGTTTCATTTGGGCACCATCTGGAGTTATTGGGCTAAGGAAACTCCATTTGAGAACCTACGATAAGATATTATTTTTGAAGTGCCGATTGGTAAATGCTAGCGATAGTCTTACGTAGTGACTGATGTTGTATGACAATTGATGTAAGTATAAAGGCATAGGCAACGTAAAAGGAGCAACATGAATCAACTGCAAAGTACCGTAAAATTAGTTTTTTCCTCTCCAATTAAACGTTCCCTACGGGGACTACACCGTAATTTTGTTTTTCATCGAGCCCTTAAGCAGTTCATAAGAAACCCAGGCGCGTGTGCAAACCCCACGGAGCCTATACTTAATGACTTGATATACGGTTGGGGCAACGAGTCTTGGAGTGCTCTGAATGAATATCTTGCATGTTGCATACAGCATTCGTTGGTCATGAATGGGCCGATATTAGAATGTGGCTCGGGGCTGTCTACCATTCTAGGGGGGATTATCGCGAAAAAACGGGGACAAATTTATTGGGCACTGGAACACAAGTCAGATTGGGCCGCGAAAGTGCAACGTTACTTGAATAAATACAAAATTGACTCTGTGGTTCTTTGCGAAAAACTTCTAAAGGATTATGGTACTTTTTGTTGGTATAACCCACCTTTGAAATCAATGCCCGGTAATTTTGCTCTAGTTATTTGCGATGGTCCTCCCGCTAGTACAAAAGGAGGAAGATATGGCCTGGGGCGCAATGCTTTTCTTAGTTGAGATTTTTCAGGGTTCTCCAGAATTCTTACCA
>CAYHZK010000006.1:0-26624 GCA_964361085.1 uncultured Planctomycetales bacterium | reverse complement strand
CATTTGTAACAGTGAATAAATTCCGGACTGCCGTCCCACTCGGTTTCCTTATATTTACCTTTATACACACATCTTCCATCCCAACACCCTGACATACAGTTAGTCAATGTCATGGTGCCGTCGCCCACATTCTGCCAGCACATGTCAGGACGCTTTTTGCAGTTCGTGCAAGCGAGATGCTCTAAATTCGGGCCCGTGGCGCCAAACGGCTCACAGGACAACATCGGATCGGAATGGCATATCCCGCCGGGCTGACACCACGGATGATGATCCGGCCAGGCGGGCGGCGTAAGGTCGTAGCACGTATCGGGAGACCCTGAAGGACATTCATAACAATGAACTCCCTGGACCTGCTCTTTAAACCGGCAGACACTGCGGCAACTTTTGGAACACTCGCGGAGTTCTTTAAGCCCATCCTTTTTTGCCTCGTCACAAACACTGCCCGCACGACCGTCTTCACTGTCTTTGATCATCCCCTCCGATGACAGAGGGCTGACTTTTGATTTATGGAAATACAGTTCTGTTTCAACTAAATTTGATTCGATTTTCTTAAAATCACCCAGAATATTCGTAAAGTATCCGTGTGTCCGATCTAAATATTTCTTGACCTCTTGCGTATAACCCATCTCGCTGCTTGTGTAGGGTTTATGGCCTTGGACAAATTGCTGCACGGAAGAAAGATACCGGCGCGTTTGTTCCGCGCTTTCTTTGCCGCCCAGGCCTTGCTGATCAAGGTCTTTGACCATCGCCTCAAAACGGGTGGAAACATCCTTGATATGACTTGATAATTGATCGTAATAACCCAGGCTGCGCTTGCCGTTTTGCCCCATTTCATCAAGCATGCCGAACATCCCGTCCAAAAGGCCGCGATGAGTCTCGACCCGCTGAGTCATCCCCTTGAGGTTATTTCGCATTCCGGAAACATTGTCCGCCATCGCGTCCGATTGCGCGTTGAATTGCCGGACGGTTTCGTCTGTCTGCTGAGAATTATTGAACGTCGCGTAATTGGAATTGAGCTGCCCTTTCATCATATTAATGTCACCGTACATCCCCTGAATATCCGCGTACATCGCCTTGATCCCGGCGGTTGCGGCATCGGCTGTCTCCATCATCTCCTGCGGCAAACTGTTGGTGATGCTGGGATGAGTTTCCAAATCCAGAACAGGCTGGGACAAACTGCTGATCATGTCATCAATCTTAAGGGCAATGATGAGAGGATTATCCTGCGCGGAGGATTTATAAGAATCCAGCGGGCCTAAGGCGGCGCCCGGGGCCGAGGGCAAAGACTGTCCCTCGGATAAGTCTTCTGCCGGGATTTCAACACTCGACGGCGGATCGACTGTTTTCCATTTTGACCACGCTGACGATGGGCGGTTATCAACACCTTTTGAAAAAGCCATCTGTCGCTGGAGATTTTTCCCTCCCTGGGCCAAGGCCAGCGAGACAACGAAAAACGACACCATCAGCCCCAAACCCGGGATGAAAATCTTTTGCTTGGCTATTTTTGGGAATATCTGCATATTTTTAATAACCCTGATTCGACCAGACAACCGACTCTATTTCAGCCCGTTCCAGCCGATTCCATAAACCTCAGCTCATGATCAACGATCACTTGCTGTTGACCTCTCCCCTTTACGTTTAAATAAGGACATTGCCGTGGATCGGCTTTCGCGGGACTGAGTTTTCCATCCGCGTACCAGCGGACCTTCCCCTGTTCCAACCAGGGAAAAAGATCATAATCCAGGATATCATCAACCTCGTCCCACCCGCGGGTTCCATCCTGAGAAACAAACCGGTATTCTTTGCGAGCCCAAGACCGAGTTAAAGAACGCCCCTGGGGCGGCTCGGAGGAGAAATAAACAATGGGATAGGCTGAATATCCACACAGCATCGGCAGGCAAGAAATAACGGCAACCATCGAGGGCAATCCGAGGATTCGCGGAATGACATAGGGGATGTCGGGCCCGGGCCGGCACTCAAAGATTCCCCCGTCCGGCGGACGTCCATTGAGATTGACAGCCCCGAGCAGAAGACAAAAATGCGGACAGCAAACGGGTTCCCGTCGATCGCGCTGGGTTCTGTCCATCCACCAAAACCCCTTGAGATCGACGGCATCGAAAAAACGCATAAAGTCCTTTTCACAGAAAGGACAGCGGCTTAATTTCAGCGGCACGATCCAATCCCAATATCTCTCAATCAACGGCTCAATCTCCCGATATTGGGCGTTGCGTTCTTCTTCCAACTTTCTCCACTGAGGACTGGATTGGGCAAGCAGGGTCTCGATTGTCTTCTCAATCTCCCGCATGGCTGTAATCAATTGACGGTGCTCCTCAACAACACTGTTGCGTGTCAGGATAGATCCCGAAGACATGAGCGGTGTGTTATTCATGAACACGGATAACGGAAAGCGTATTATAGAAACTTTCGGCGACAGATTTACGTTTAACCTATAATAATTCTTTTTCATTGTCAAACATTAAATCACTGCTTTTAAGCTATAACCTCAAACAGGGCCTTACGTTTTGCTTCTATTCTCTAAAATTTTTCTTTGACAAAGATGCGGGGACATATTAAATTCATCCGTCGTCGCAAAATCTCATAAAATGACTCGTCACCACCCATCCTACGCCGCCTTAAGACTGCCGGAGATCCGCTATTTCATCGGGGCGACCGCATTTTTTACCCTAGCGAGCCGGGCGCTGGCCGTTATTATCGGATTTCAGATTTACGCCCTGACCAAAAGCCCTTTGGCCCTAGGGGTTTTAGGATTAGTGGAGGCGGTCCCCGCGATTTCTCTCTCACTTTTCGGCGGGTACGCGGCGGACCGCTGGGACAGGAGGGCCATCCTCTTGATCACCCGCGGGGTTTCCGTGATCTGCGCCCTGCTGTTGGCGGCCATTTCTCTTTATCCCACGGCCCATACCGTGACGGGCCTCTATGCCGTGATTTTCTTAGCCGGGATCGCGCGGGGATTTGCCGATCCGGCGGGGACCGCGTTTGAGGCCCAGGTCGTGCCAAAATCCCTCACGGTCAACGCCGCGTCCTGGATCAGCAGCGCCTGGTTATCCTGTTCCGTCATCGGTCCGGCTTTGGTCGGATTTTCCTATGACATCTTCGGGGCCGCGAAAACTTACCTTTTTATCGCGCTGGGATTCGCCGTCTCCTGGCTTTGTACCGCGGCAATCACGCCTAAACCAAAACCGTCTTTGCCCGACGGAGAATCCATTCTTAAAAGCATTTCGCTCGGGCTGCGTTTTGTCTTCAGCGAGCAGGCCCTCATCGGTTCGATGAGCCTCGATTTGTTCGCGGTCCTGTTCGGCGGGGCCGTGGCCCTGCTTCCGATCTTTGCCACAGACATCCTCCACGTCGGGGCCAGGGGCCTGGGGATCCTCAACGCCGCGGCCGCCGCGGGTTCACTCTTCGTCATGCTGTGGTCGACGCGCCATCCCCCGATCCGGCACGCCGGACGAAATCTCCTCTTGTGCGTCGCGGGATTCGGCGTGAGCATCATCATCTTCGCCTTCTCGAAAAATTTCCTTTTATCCATCGCGGCCCTGACCTTAAGCGGGGTCTTTGACGGGGTGAGCATGGTGATCCGCCGCTCGATTGTGCGCCTCCTGTCCCCGGATCACATGCGCGGGAGGATCTCGGCGGTGAGCTGGATCTTTATCGGGGCTTCCAACGAAATCGGCGCCTTTGAAAGCGGCCTTCTCGCTCATTGGATCGGGACAATCCCCTGCGTCTGGGTCGGAGGGGTCATCACGCTCCTCGTGGTGGGGATCGCGGCCGTCAAGGCCCCGAAACTCCGGGCCCTAAGCTTCGATCCGGTCACTCTGGGGAAACAGTAAATATTGCTTTTGGTGCGGATTCTCAAACGCGGACACTGAGAGTACCGGCGATTCAAAATTTTTTTCATTTACCGTTCCGCGGGTTGCGCATAGAATGGAGCCCGATGCAAAAGGAAAAACTCATTTCGAAAGATGTCCTTATCATCGGCGCGGGCGCGGCGGGACTCATGTGCGCGATGGAGGCCGGCAAGCGGGGACGGTCGGTTCTGGTTTTGGAACACAATGACACCATCGGCAAAAAAATCCGGATCTCCGGCGGAGGCCGCTGCAATTTCACCAATATTCACGCGGCCCCGGAAAACTTCCTTTCGCAAAATCCGCATTTCGCAAAATCCGCGCTGGCGCGATACAGCCCGCAGGACTTTTGCGAGCTGATTCAAAAACACAACATCGCATTTCACGAAAAAACGCTGGGGCAGCTCTTTTGCAACGGGAGTTCACAAAACATCATCGACCTTCTCAAAAAGGAATGCGACCGGGTCAACGTTGAAATTCTGACTCAGGCCGAAGTGACGGGTGTCCTCAAAGAAAACCGGTTTCGTCTCGCGACAACACGGGGCATGTTCGATGCCGAGAGCCTCGTGATCGCGACGGGCGGCCTTTCCATCCCGCCGCTGGGCGCGACGGACTTCGGCTACCGGATCGCAACGCAGTTCAACATTCGTGTCACCCCATGCCGGCCCGGCCTCGTCCCGTTGACCTTTAAGGAGCAGGACCTAAAAATTTTCAAAGACCTCTCCGGCGTCTCGCTGGACACAATCGTCCGTGCCGGGGATATCCAGTTTCGCGAAAAAATGCTGTTCACTCACCGGGGCTTAAGCGGCCCGTCGATCCTGCAGATTTCCTCCTACTGGCGGCCCGGCCAACCGATCACAATCAACCTTTTGCCCGACGTCGATATGCTGGACGTTTTTCAATCCCCCGGCACGCAGAGAACCGCGATGAAAAACCTGCTCAAGGGCTATCTTCCCTCGCGGCTCGCCGAGATCTTATGCGAACATTTTTTAGAAAACAAACCCCTCAGCCAATATTCGCTCAAGCAACGGCAGGAGACCGCGGACTTTCTTCACAATTGGAAGGTCACGCCGCAAGGCACCGAAGGGTACGCCAAGGCGGAAGTGACCGTCGGAGGGATCGACACCGATGAACTCTCGTCCAAGACTATGGAAGCCAAAAAGGTACCTGGGTTATATTTCATCGGAGAGGTCGTGGATGTGACCGGACAACTGGGAGGGTTCAATTTTCAATGGGCCTGGGCCTCCGCCCACGCGGCGGGCGAATGGGTGTGAGGCCGCAGAAAAACGCTGCGGGGGCACGGACTACTTTTTTTATCTTTGCTGGAGTGGAGACAACGGGGCGGCAGGCACAGCCCCCATATTGAGGTTTTTAAGATCTAGGGAATCAAGGACTTTGTAAAACAACTGTTCGTCTTTGTCCTGTTCCGGACCCGAAGATTTGAGCGCCAGGATCATCACCAGCTCCTGGACAATCGTCACACAAACAATTTGCGTTTCCTGCAGGTCAACCGAAAATTTAAGCATGGCCCACGGCCTGCCGTTGCGTTCTGCCTCAAACGCAGGCTCGTTGAAATAGACCCGTCGCAACTCTTTGGTCTCATAAGTGTATTGGATCTGCGGGATCAGGCCGTTATTGATGTAGTCAAGCGCGGTCACGCCATAAGGATTCCCGATTTTAATATCCAGGATGATGCTGGCCTTGCCTTTGAGATCGTCACGGCTGGGCGGTTTTGTAAAAATAATCCCCCACTCCCCTTCCGGCTGATTAATATGCCACTGCCGCGGCTGAAGCATCACATAATCAAGCGGACCGCGAAAATAAGTCTCCGCCCGGGATTTGGCCACATAAATCGGAATCATCACGGCAATACACAGCAGCGTCACGATAATGGGAATACGGTTTTCATAAACACGCTGTTTGGTGTGGATGAAAAGACGAAGCAGCCTTATTTTAATGCGGGATGGGTGCTTGCGTTTTTGTCCTTTCCCTTTGGCGGCCTGCATTTTATTGATCACTATTTTCACAAAATCCAACATTGCAAGCGCCACGGTCGCATAATCCGCCGCCGCCGCAAGACCCCACATGAACATATCCGGGATCACACACACAGCAAGGCCGGGGAGGTTGTCCAATCGGCGCAGGGCACATCGCCGGTAAAGCAAAGGCCGGGCAGGAACAGCCGCCCACGGTAGGGGTCCACCCAGGTGGACAATAAGCAGCGCAGGTCGGGCTGGCAGGGCAGGCCCCATTGCTGTAGTACGTAATCGGTGTTGGACCTGAAACGCCTTCATTATACCGTTGCGGGTCGCACCACTCCGCATAAGGATCCAACGGTGGTATGCACTGGTAGCAATCCGTGTCCGGCAGACAGGTATATAGGGGCACTGGATTGGGGGAACCGCATTGTTGCACATTCTGCATCTGTCCGTCGGCGCACCCGCCGGCCGCAGCGCAAAGCCCTGTCGGGACCGGTATCGTGCAACAGGTGTTGAGTGGGTCTTCCCGGCATTCAATTGTGGTAAGGCCCGTCTGGGCCGTCCATTGCGCATTGCAGCCTACCGGCGTACACAGACGTGTCCAAACCCGGTATGTCTCGGGGGCTGCGCCCTGAGGGATGGTCGATCCGCACGTCGCCGCATTACCGCACCCTCCCGAATCCACAAAATCCCCGCAATCGCAAGGCGGCACCAGACCTCCTCCGACCGGGGCCTGTTGAATGTCTTCCCGGAACGAATCCTGGGCACCCTCTTCCAGCGATTTGAAATGAGCGTTGATACTCCGGACAACGGTGGGACCAATAATAAGAATAGCCGCGATCACTAACGCGGCCATTGTCGCATACTCTATCGGGGATTGACCTGATGGAGAAAAAATTTTTCGCGGCATGGTGTAATTATAACCGATATCTTTTGAAGATACAAATTATAAAATGTCCTTGTCTATTGCCGTAAAATGCTCAAACAGCGCTCAAAAAACTGCCTTTCGGCTTCAAACCCATATTCCCCGCTGATCTGTGCCAGATGCTGATACCACGTCACCGGATCCAGGTTGAGGGCCCCGACGATCTTGCGCAGACACACGGGACACAGCCACAGAGGACGCGCATCGGATTCTTGACGATGATTGCTGCCGTTCATGTTGCACTCGTAATAAATACAATGATCCAGCCCGAACATATGCCCGATCTCATGCGTTCCCGTTTTGATGGTGCGTTTCAGACACAGTTGAAAATCGTCCCGGCTCTTCCCCGGATCGCCGTTGCGGTAAATCGACCAGACCCCAAGCCGGTCTTCCATCGAGGCCTCGCCAAAGACAAAATTCCAGCCCTCGCCGGGCCAGAGATCTGACGACGTAAACGCAATCAGACAAAAAGCATCTTCGGGCATACGGGGCTTGAGGATCTGTTCGATCACAGCGCGCGTCAAGATCTGCCGGTCACCCGTCGTCGGGTGAACTCGCCTGGCGTCCCCGGGGATCAAAGACAAAGGCAATTCCGGGGCGAACTTGACCGGAACATGAAAATAAATTTCGACATACCGGGCCGTCATCTCAATAATTTCTCGACGGGTCTTATCAAAATCTCCTAAAAGGACGACATAAATGAATTTGCGTTTTTCATCGGGAACTGCGGGCCGGCTTGCCTCGTACTGGGCGAACGTCTGCCCGGATTCAGGATGGGTTGCCAGCCAGTCCGAAGGACCGGGAGATTTTTTGATCTCATGGAGAGGGACAAGTTTTTCAAAAAAAGCGGTCTGAAGGGCGTCCGCCGGGACAGGCGCGCTCCAGAGGAACAAAAAAATAACAAACAAACCTTTCCTGTTCATTGCATCAAGAGTAAAAGGGTCTTGGCCAAATCCGCATCCGCGGCCTGCAAATAACGATATTCCCGTCGGGCGGAATCAAAATCCTTGAGGATCGCGTAAGAAAACCCAAGCTGATAATGAGCCTGACTGTGGTTCTCGTCTGAGCGCAGCACCTCTTTGAACGAACGCACCGCGTCCCTGTGCCGGCCCATCTTCACATAAACCATGCCCAGATGAAAATGGGCGTCCGCGTCATCCGGCTTTAACCTGACGGCCTTTTTCAAAACCTCTTCCGCCTGCTTGAGCTGATCTTCTTTTTTCAGAAACAACAACCCCAGATGATAATACGCTGCAGCATCGGCGGGATTGAGGGCAACAACCATCTGAAAGGCCTTCCGGGCCTCTTCAAACCGGCCCGCCGAAGAATACGCCTTCCCCAGATGACGATACACATCCACCTGCTTGGGGTCAAGATACGAACTCCGTTCCAGGGCCGCGATGGCCTCCTGATCGCACCCGGCCTCCCGATAGGCCAGGCCAAGATGGTATCGCGCCTTCCTGTGCACGGGATCCAAACGAACCGCCTCTTTAAAAGACCGGATAGCCGCCGAAAAATCTTTCTGAATAAAATAGGTCACGCCGAGCTCCGCATAATATTCCGCCTCGTCCGGCACTGTGCGAATAGCCTTCTGCAAATATTCGACGGCCTCCGGATAACGTTCCAGACGGCGATAGGCCAAACCAAGATTGTAATACCCCGCAGCGTCGTGCGGCGTCAGGGTTCTGTGCAATTTTTGCCAAAGCCATAGTCCCGGATCCTGTTTCTGTGACCGTCTCTCGAATTCCAGTCTCACTTCGGGCAGCGTCAAGAACCCCACATACACGGCCGACGCGACGACGCTGAAATAAAGTTTGAAAAAATAGTCCAAAAACATCGCGCTGCCGTACTTCATCACAACGATAATCGCCAGGGTGACAATGCTGACAATATTAAAAAAGATAAAGACATATCGGGCGAAGCGCTGAAAAGAGGTCAGGCCGACCGCCGACAATACGATAATCAACATCCAGTAAAAATGCGCCGGCCATTCCTCCCGCAAATAATCCTGAAAAAAATAAAAAGGATAAACCGCCGCCATGGCGATGAAGGGGACAATTTTGGCCGCAACAAAACTCCCGGCCGGCGCGGGGAACCAATACAGGATGGCCAGCAAAAGGATATTGCCGGCGATAACCGCCCCGGCAATAAAACAGGAGCCCAGGGTTTTCTTTTGCTCATCCACGGGCACACGGGTCAATTGAAAAGTGCGGACGCTGGGCGTTACCATTCTTCGAAAAATTTCTTGTGAAGCGTTTGAAGTTCCCGGCTCAGGGGCTCGACACCCTCAAGCATTTTACCGTTTACAAAATACGCCGGCACGGATCTGATAAAAAGCGATTCACCGTAAGCCTGCTCGTTGAGGACGACGGCGCGCGTCTTCGGATCGGCCAGACAGCCTTCCAGGGCCTGATCCCCGGCGCCGGCCTCCAGCGCCAGCAGCTTTAAAACGGATTCCGGATCCGGCAGATCATGCCACTGGAACTGCTTTTGGAATAAAAGATCCTGATATTCCCAAAATTTATTCTGCCGACTCATGCACTCAACGTACACAGCGCTCCGGATGGCATTGTTTTCGACCTCAGGAAAATAACGCACCGACAGAGCCACGTCTTCCAAGGAGTGCCGACTGATGAAGTCCTTAAGCGCCTCCGCCCCCCGGCCGCACTCTAAGGAACGGAAATCCACGAAGGCAACGATTTTAATGACGGCATCCGGGCCGCCTAAACTGCGCATCGGCGGCGGGTTGTTCAAAGGCGAACGCTGTTCGCGACCGTGGTAATCGATGATGCTCAAAACCGCGATACCAAGAACCAGGATCAGGATCATCAGCCGTTTTAATCGCATAGCCGCATTAAGGCTTCAGAGGGCTCACGTTGGGAGTCAGAAAAATGATATTTTCGATCTTCTGCACGACCGTGCTCTGGCCGCGGAACACGGCCCCCAGAAAAGGCAAATCGCCCAGGAAGGGGAATTTTTTGGTAAACTCCACCTTTCTGTGAGTGAAGACGCTCCCGATCACAATGATATGATCTTTTTTGACCAAGACGGCTGTCTTGAGGACATTGTTTTGCGAGGGGACAACGGTCATAACAAAAGACTGATCGGCGTTGACATCCGGCGTGATTAAAAAACGCGCCGTAAATCGTTCCCTGAGGTCCTCCTGCGGCGAACCCGCGAAAGGCATCGGCAGCACTCCCACAGTGACATCATCCTCGTCCAGCGCTTTCAGCCTCAGATCAACCTGCTGCTGACTTGCCACCGTCGCCTGGGCCGCCGCGACCGTCCTTGTTTCCCCGACGGTTTCCAGGGCCTCCAGAAGGACATCACCGTCTTCCCGGGACAGGGTCCCGATGCTCCAGAGGTTCCCATGCTCCTGCGAACCGAAATTTTTGAAATCCGAGACGATGGCCTCCCAGTCAATGCCGTTTTGATGCTCGTCGTTCAAATCCACTCTCACCACTTTCACCTCAAAAGAAATGTCGGTTCCTTTGTCCATCTGAACAAGCCATTTTCTCACCTCACCCATTGTCCCCGGGGCGGCGGTGACAACAATCTTGGCGGCGCGATCATCAGCCGTCACCTCGCCCGGCGCGGCCCCCAGGAACTCGCGAATTTTATTCACCGCCTCCGACGCGGAAATATGCCGCAGATGAAAAACCTCGGTTTCCAAAACAACAGCCTTGTCTTTATCCAGAGGCCCCGGCTCCACGCCGTTCGGACCCTGGATTGCGACAGACGTCTCAACCTGATTCAAGACGTTTTCGACGACGACGGCTTTATCCTGGGCAAAAGCACAGGGCGCAAAGCCGAAGAAAAAAATAAAAATAAGATTAGGCCATTTCATAGGGGCGACACGCTCAAAGGTTGGTGTATTATAGCAGATTCTGTTTTCCCGGATTTTCTTTGTTTCATTTTTATAACGGCCGGCGCCGCAGCTTGACGAAAGGCGTTTCCTCTGCTAAAGTCAAACCGGTTCTGAAAAACGATCCCCCTCAAAAAGGAACACATCATGACACTTATCATGTGGCTTATTTTTTATACCATTTTTGTCATCGCCGCTACGGTCGCGACCATGGCTCTCTTCCTTAATCCCAAATTGCCCGAGGCCTTGCAGATTCTGCGCAACGGATTTCGCGAGGGGCTCAGGGGCGGCGGCCTGGCGGAAAAACCCCGTTATCCTGTGGAGCTGTGGGTCTGGGAAACCATGGATGACGACGAGGTTTGCGAAGACTGCCTGGAGCGGGCTTCCTGGCCGCCGATGGACATCGCCGACTGGATGAAAGAAGGGCTGCCCGGCACTCCGGAAAGCGAAACCGGGTGCAGACACGAATGCCGTTGCCGCCTCGTCCCTTACAACCCTCAAAAATCCACGCACCGCCACCGGCACTGATATCCGCAATCCTTCGTCCGTTACGATTCATGATGACTCCCGGCGGTTTTGAATTTTTCCCATTGCCCTTTCAGGTAAGAATCCGCAGGATATTTCGCAACAAGTTCTGCCGCAATGGCCAGGGCCTCCTCGCAGCGACCCATCTTATATAAAACCTCCGCCTTGGTGTCCAGGTAAGCAGAATTGTCCGGATCCATCGCCAGGGCGCGATCCACCAAACCCAGGGCCTGCTCCAAACTTTTTTCTTCCTCGGCGTAAAGCCAGGCCAGCGCATTATAGGAATCGGCATGCCCGGGATACCCCTGGATGCTCTGCAGCAATAATCTTTCCCTTCCTTCAAAATTAAGTTTGGCGTATTCCAATTGATAGCGAAGGAATGCCGGATTCGAGACCATGAGGATAATGACCGGGAGCACGACCAGCGATGTGTTGTAGGTGTAATGCGCCACCATGCCGGGGATCACGGACCCCGTCCAGGCGCGCAAAATCGTCAGCATAAAACCAAAAGCGGCGACAATCCCGATGGCGGTCCAATCTCCCCAATACTGTTCGATATGGAACCCCCCGAAGGCCAGGCCGATAAAAATCACGGCAAAAAACGCCCCTTTGAATTCCCGCACGACATAAAAGAAAAATCCGCGAAAGATAATTTCCTCAAAGAACGGGGCGGAAAAGATCGCCGTGGCCACAAAAAAGATCAGGACTCCCACCGATGTCGTTTCTTCCAGAAGTCCCCCCAAAGGAGTAACCGGCGGGGCTAACCGGGCGGACAAAATCGCGGCGGCTCCGGAGGCAAAACTAACGGCTAAAAAGAACGGCAAAATCCAAAGCTTGAACGCCCCTAGCCCCTTCGGCTCAAACCCCACCGCTGTTCTAAACTTAAGGCCGGGGTAGCGCCGGACAGCTTCATAAATCAGCACCGTCATCAAAACAACCCCGAATTCCGCCATCATAACCAGGATCGCCAATTCCGACTTGAACGCATTAAAGAATTCTTCTGTGATGTTCACCGCGACAGACACCGCAACCATGCCGGCCACCCACGTCAGAATAATATCAAAGGTATCCAGCGCGAGGCGCAGCTCATCGGAGACAGCCGCGCCGGACACGGCCTCTTCCGCGGCTAAAAGTTCCTTATATTTTCTCCGCCTGAGAGCGTAGAGCCCGAAAAAAACGACCGCCAGGCCAAGCAGCGGCTCCTCCCACCGTCCCGAGAGCAATACCGCGACGGCGAGAACCGCGCAAATCATCCCCGCCCAGGACGGGACCCGGAATGTCGCTAAAAAAACTTCCGGGGAACGTCGTTTTAAAAGGGAGACATCAAAAGACAGGAATAAAAAGGCAAAAAGAAAAAAGAGAAGAAGCATGATTAAAAATTGTACCCTTTCGTCCCCCTTTTGACAAGGCCGGGATCAAAGACAGGAATGACATCAGCCGCAACGAAGAAATCTTTCATAGCCAGAGTTCCCGCCCGCGAAAAATCAACTTCGCGATAAAAAAACCTTCCATCACACCGTCGGGCAGGACGCGAAAACAATTTCCAACTCCCGGATTGAAGGCCTTCCCTTGCCATTCGGTGAGCGCCGGATATGTTTTTATCCCTTCACAATGAACGGGCGCCGTCTCGATCGCGCCTTTTGTTTTCTTGAGCGCCCAATCGATCACCCCTTCATTTTCCTCAGGGGCGAACGTACACGTCGAGTAAACCAGAACGCCGCCGGGCTTCAGGAGACGGCTCGCGTTCAAAATCAATCCGCGCTGCTTGCGCACCATCTCCTTGATCTTCCGCAGGCTCCAGTAGGCAAAACTTTTCGGGTCGTTTGTTCTGAAACGGCCCTCGGAGCTGCACGGGACATCGAGCAGGATTTTATCGAAGGGTTCATTCGATCGGAATTTTCTGGCGTCCATGACCTTAAAAGAAACGCACTGAGCCCCCATCTGTTCCACAACCGATTTCAACTTATAAAACCGCGGACGGATCGCCTCAATCGCGACGATCTCTCCGTGATTCTGCATCAGGGCCGCGATCTGGGTCGTTTTACTCCCCGGAGCGGCGCACATATCGAGGATCCGTTCCCCCGGCTGCGGGGACAAGGCCAACGCCGGCAGCATGCTTGAAAGACCTTGCCGGTAAATCCGCCCGCTCTTCGTCAAATCGCTGTTTTGCCATCCCCCCGCCTCGTCCCCGCCTAAAATCAAGGCCGAATCCGACCACGGAACCGGCGTAAAAGCGCTCCCCTCATGTTGCAAAGCCTGCACAACGTCGGGACGTTGAATTTTCAGCGTATTGATACGGACACTCACGGAAGGGGGACTGGAAAAACTTTGCAAGACCGATTCATAAGAACCCGCCGGGAGAATCGCTTGAAGACGTTCCAGAAATGGGAGGGGGAGGCGCGGCATGGCGGATCAATGACTCTTGAACTCATAAATCCTGGGGTCCAGGAGCGCGGGATCGGCCATTTCCAAAAATTTATCGACCAGCCTGCGGATATTGGCGGTCACATCAAAGGCGCCCCAGCGCTTTTGATCGGGTCTGACGTCGAGCCGCTTATAGCTCAGGTGCATGACCTCTTTGTTGCGTTTCTTGTTAAATTTCCGGAAATATCTGGCATAGGACGGCAGGATCGCGTTCCAGGCCTCGATGCTGTTCATATAGTGGATCGCCTTTGCGTCGTCGGGTTTCACCTGCGGCTTATAAAAAAAATCCAGGATGACGCTGGCATGAACCACAAAGGACTCCAGCAGCGCATTGTGAATATAATCGTCGTCCGGCCCCGCGCTCATTCGTTCGGTGACGCCGTAGAGCATCCGGATTTCATAATACAAATGCTCGCCGCTGAAGGCGATCAGTTTCTCTTTGCGGATTTTAGACGGCGGAGCCATAGCGCGATCAGACTCTCCCCTGCCTGAGTTTTTCATTGATTTCCGCCAACGGAAGCGCCGGAGAGAAAAGCAGCCCCTGGCCTTCGTCGCAGGCGTTTTTCGTCAGAAAATCCACCTGAGCCTGAATCTCGATCCCTTCCGCCACGACGGTGTAGCCCAAGCTGTGCGCCATCACAATGATGGCCTTGATGATCGCGGCCTTGTCGGGGTTGGCGATGATATCGGTGACGAAGGTGCGGTCGATTTTGAGACTGTCGATGGGAAAGAGTTTCAAACTGCTCAACGACGAATAGCCGACCCCGAAATCGTCCACCGAAATTTTAATCCCCAGGCCCCGCAGTTCATTGAGGACGGCGATGCTCAAAGCGACATCCTGCATCGCGATGCTTTCCGTGATCTCGATGATCAGATTTTGTCCCGCGATGTTGTTGTCCGCGAGGAATCCCTTGATGGTCTGGATCAAATCTTTTTCCTCAAACTGCCTGGCCGAAAAATTGATAGCGACGGGAACCTGAGGGATCCCCTGCTCCCGCCACTCCCGGCAGCGCCGGCATACGGCCCCGGTGACCCAGCGGCCGATCGCGGAAATCAATCCCGTCTCTTCAGCCAAAGAAATGAATTCCGCCGGATAAACAAGGCCGCGGCGGGGATGCCGCCACCGCAGCAAGGCCTCCAAGCGCACGATGCGGCGGTCTTTGAGCGAGATGATCGGCTGATAATAGATTTCAAATTCCTGACGATCAACGGCGCTGCGCAGATCGGACTCCATCTGGAGCGAGGCAATGGCCTGGGTGTGCATCGCCACATCAAAAACCTGATACCGGGCCTTCCCCAAAGATTTCGCATGATACATCGCCGTATCGGTGTCTCTCAGATAATCGGACGGATGAACATAAGACGGCTGACTCAGCGAAATCCCGATACTGGCGGAGACATAAATCTCCTGGCCGTCGATAAGAAAAGGCGGTTTGAGCTGATTGAGGATGCGTTCCGCGAGGTGCGTTGTGTCATTCACATCTTTGATTTCATCCATGAGGATGATGAATTCGTCCCCGCCCAGACGGGCGATCGTATCCATGCTCCGCAGGCATCGCTTCAGGCGTTCACTGATCTGAATCAGGAGTTCATCGCCCTTGGTGTGCCCCAGGCTGTCATTCACATTTTTAAACCGGTCCAGATCCACGAACAAAACGGCAAAGCGATGTTGTGGACGGCGCCGGTTGCGCTCGATCATCCGGTCGAGACGGTCCAAAAGCAAAGACCGGTTGGGGAGCGCGGTCAAAACGTCGTGAAAGGCCTCGTATTGCAGCCGCTCCTCGCTTTTTTTAAGGGTGTCCATCATGACGTTAAAACTCTGCGAGAGCTGACCGATCTCGTCGCCGGAAAGGACCTCAACCTTCGCCGTCAAATCCCCGGAGGCGATTTTCTTCGTGGCCTGCACGAGGTGATGGAGAGGCCGGGTCATGTGCCGCGAAGCCAAAAAGGCGCTCACCCCCACAAGCAGCATAATCAAAAAACCAACGAGGAGCGATTGTTGCCCGGCGCTTTTGACCTTCGCGTTAAACATAACGGCGGGCACCTGCAGTTTGATTTTCAAGAACTCCTTATTCTCCGATCCCAGACGGACGAATTCGTCAACGGCAAACCAGGGCTCTTGCTGCAATGCGGGGGCTGGGGTGAACGCGCCGTCTTCCGAAGGGGTATAAACACCGATAAAAGGGCTCCCGCGGAATTTGAATGTCGACAGATACTCAAGATACTGCGTCAAGTCGCAGTGAAAAATCACGGTCCCGCCGAAAACTCCGCTCTCAGGGTCGGACTTGGAACTCCCGATAAAAAACGTCAATGTGTTATCGTAGAAAAAAGGTTTTTCAAAAAGAATCGTGTTTAACGGCTTACACTTCAACCGCTCAAAGAGAGAATACAACCGCTGATAAAACTCGTCGGGAGGATGATCGGCGATCGAGGTGTATCGCCGGTCCCGCAAACTGCCCCTTGTGATAATCACTTCTTTCCCTTTGGCATCGATGAACCGGCCGGAAAGATACTTGCTGTTCCGGGGTTGCGTAAAGTGCAGCAGAAGCTTTTCAACGTCGGGTTTTGTCAAATAAACTTCATTCTCATCCGACATGAGGAAATTGTCCAGGAGCGGATTCGTTGCGATCAGATCGATGTCCCCCTCGATCTCAACCCGGTAAACGTCGTTAAAATAGGAAGTCGCCTTCCTGAACGAACTGAAAATCTGCCCCCTCAAGTCCTCTTCAATCAGGGATTTCCAAAACCGGAAATTAATAAGCCCCGACGTGATGATGGAGAAAGAGCCGATCACCAGGCAGATCAGGAACAGCCGCTGAAAAATCGTCAGACCTTTTTTGGGATTGACCTTGTCTGTCATCGTTCGGGCTTGTCGAAGGACTATGGCCCCCGAAAAAGAGGCGCCGATTCCATGGCCATGGAATTATCGACGAACTCATCAATAAAATTCTTGTCTTCCAGGGAGACCCCGAGGGCCGCGGCCCTGGCTCGATTCACAATGACCGGTCCGCGCTCCGGGGCGCTGGGCGGCAGATGCGCCACATTTTTGCCTTCCTTCAGGATCTGATGCGCATATCTCACGGCTTCGTATCCCTGTTTGAAGCCGGAGTCGTCCACCACAAGCAGCAAGCCTTCCTGGGCAAATTGTTTTTCGTGGGCGCATTCCGGCTTGCGGATATTTTGCAAATACCACAGGCCCGCCTCCATTTGATCGACGGCCCTGCCGGTTTCGTCTTTGAGCGTATTGTGATTGAGAACAAAAAACGCGTCCACCCCGGGCTGCAGCCGCATGGCCTCGGATTTCCATTGCGCGTAAGAATTCGTGACGACAGTGGCGACGATATTCACGGGAAGCCTGCCGGCGCCCGACAAGTTCTCGATATCCTTGACTTTGGCGCGTCCGGTTTCGGAATCATCGGAGAGCACGGCCATCGTCCTGATCCCGGGGACCAGCTTTTGCAAAAACTCGATGCTCTCGCGAAGATATCCGGCCTGATAAATGCCGCTGACATTGTGACCGGGTTTTTCCAAAGAGTCGATCAGGCCATACTTTAAAGGCGTTCCGTTGACACCCCAAAAAACAATCGGAATATCCGTATCGATGAACTCATTCCCGATATAATTGGCGGCATTGTCGTCGCCGAGCAAAATGATATCGGGATCAAAAACCCTGATGTCGTTGACAATACGGGCGGTAGCCTCGACAATGTCTTTCTTGCTGCTTTTGCGTTTGGTGTCCATCCAGGCTTTTTTAACGACGGCCTGGGAACTCTCAATGTAATCATCGCGGACAAATTCTTCCGCCTGACGTTCATGATCCAGAAAATGAAAATCAAGCAAGGCCTGAGAAACACCGGCTTGAGTGTCTTGAGACCAGAGATATTCGGGATGATAACTGCTCACGATAAAAATCCTCGTCCTGGGCCCCCCGCGCTGAGTTTCCCCGGCGTGAACCGCGGCGGGCGGCCACGTCAAAATCGACAGCATGATTAAAAAGGCGGAGATCGTGTTTCGCATCCCGTATTTCGTAAAACAAAACCACGCCATCGGTGCTCCCCTTGTCTTTAGAAAATTTTTAATTTTATTTATGTTACAGGCGCGGGAATCCCTCTGCAACAACATTCATAAATTTCAAAAATGGACATCCCGAAAGGACGATCACCGCCTGCCGCCAGGCCCTGGCCTTAAAACCGGAGACAACATTTCTGACGATCAGGCGTTCGAAGATGTATCGGGATAGGGAACCTATTCAAGCAGAGATTTTAAAAACCATAATTCCGCGACATCGCTATCTTCAAGACTTCCAAGATAAGGCCGCACGGGGCCAAAAAGATCGATGTCCTCTCCAACGCATTTCATTCGAAATCCGTAGATACGCAGGAGACCCATCAGGCTTTTTTCCATCAAGGCGCCCCAATGGGTGATGCCGCGCCGTTTGCTTTCTTGAAAAATCTCCCGGCACAATCCATAAACGATGATCGCCCGGCAAGACAACGTCGGGAATTGCTGATAGCGCGTCATTCTATTGTTGGGATGGGGGTGCTTGCTCAATTTTTTGCAGATCAAGAAGCGGGAAATCTCCGTGATGGTGCCCGGCGCAATATTGTGCTGATGGGTAATATACGGGAAAGATTTCAGAAGGGGGGACGGTTTCTCATCGGTCAGGATCATTCTTGCCGTGGCAACGACCGTATCTTCAAAATTGAGGGCTACGAAATGGATGGAGTGGGAATCATATTCATCGGACTCAAGTCCTGAGGGGTAATCTTCTTCACGGATAAGCTTGCGTTGTTTGGCATAGACCTTAAAACGCAAGCGGTAGATCGCTTCCATGAGATGCTTTTCCTGCGGACACACCTTCTTAAACGAAAACCCCTGCGCGACGACAGCCAAGATGCCACCCCTTTGTTGCCGGATAATCCCAGTTTATAGCATCCGCCATGACCTCCTCGACATGGAAGGACAAATTCTTTATAAAATTTTTTCTGGAAACGGTTTTTATGTTAGCATAGCGTCATGAAAATAAAAAGTATAATTTTCATTCTTCCCATTTTTCTCGTCTTCAATCAGGCTGTTTTCGCCCAGACGCCGCTCGATGCCAGAGAGATCGTCAAACGCTCCGATGACCTCATGCGCGGGGACTCTCATCAGGGCCTGTACACCATGCGCATTCAAACCCCGTCGTGGAAAAGAGAGCTCAAACTGGAGGTGGCGAGCCTCGGCCGGGATAAAATTTTTATCCGCATCCTCTCCCCCGACAAAGAAAAAGGGGTCAGCACCTTAAGGATCAAAAATGAGATGTGGAACTACCTTCCCCGCATCGAAAGAACCATCAAGATCCCCCCCTCCCTGATGCTGCAGCCATGGATGGGGAGCGACTTTGCCAACGACGATCTGGTCAGGGAGAGCAGCATTGTCAATGACTATACCCACAAAATCCTCAAAGAGGAGATATGGAACGGCCAGAAGGTCTATATCATACAATTGCTTCCCAAGCCGGCCGCGTCGGTCATCTGGGGAAAGATCATCCGCAGCATCAGAAAGGGTGATGATGTTCCCCTGAGAGAGGAATATTACAGCGACAAAGGGAAACTGATCAAAGTCCTGGAATTCTCGGATATCGAAAAGGTTTCCGGTCGCGTCATCCCCCGTCTATGGAAAATGACCCCAATCAATAAACCCGGCCATTCAACGACGATCAGGGTGCTTGATGTTCAATATAATCAGCCCATCGATCAGGATATTTTTACCCTGATCCATCTCAAAAGGGTGCAATGACGGACAGGGGCTTGAGCGCGGCCAACATCAGGACAAGAGACAGATGAAAACTTTCATGAAGATTGCCTGGCGCAATATCACCCGCAACAGAAGGCGATCTTTTATCACCATCGGGGCTGTCGGTTTTGGTTTGGGGGCCCTCATCTTTATCCTGGCCTTCGTCTACGGGGCCCATGGACAGATGGTCGAGAATTACACCTCGTTGATGACCGGCCATATCCAGATTCACCGGCAGGGTTTCCATCAGCAAAAAAAACTGGAACTCAACATCACCCAACCGGACGCCCTGCTCAATCGGTTAAAAGAAATCCAGACCATCCAGGCCGCGGCACTGCGCATCAAAGCTGTCGGACTCATCAGCTCTGCGGAATCGTCCGCCGGGGTCATGGTCCTGGGCGTCTTTCCGGAGGAAGAAAAGAATGTCAACACGATCCACAAACGGTTGCGCACGGGGACATTCCTCGACAAGGACAACCCCGACGACATTATCCTGGGCGCCAGTCTGGCGAAGAACCTCAATGTCGCAGTCGGCGATAAAGTCGTAATCATGTCCCAGGCCCTCGACGGGAGCATCGCCGCGGGCGCATATCACATCAAAGGGATTTTTGATACCGGGACGGATGAAGTGGACCAGGGCCTTGCTCTGATCAATCATGCCGCAGCCCAGGAATTGTTTGTCATGCCCGAAGCCACGTCTGAAATTGTCCTGCGCCTCCACCCGTCCCTGGACGCCCAAATCGTTGCCGGCCAGATCCAAAAAAATCTTTCTCAACCGGATCTGGAAGTGCTCTCCTGGCAGAAGATCGCTCCCAGCTTTCAGCAATGGATCGAATTCGACAACGCCTTCATCTGGATCATTGTGGGCGTTGTGATGATCGTCGTCGCCATCGGGATCCTCAATACCGTGCTGATGGGTGTCCTGGAACGGACAAGAGAATTTGGAATATTGCTGGCGCTGGGGACAAAACCCAAAGAAATCGTGGCGATCGTCGGATGGGAATCCTTCTTTCTGGGAACGATCGGCAGCGTCATGGGCGCGGCCCTCGGCGTTGGCCTGACCGGTTTTTTCGGCAAAGCCGGGATTAACCTGACCATCTTCACCAAGGCCCTGAACTCGTTCTACATCGATGCCGTGGTTTATCCTCAGTTGAATGTGCCGGACATGACGATATCGTTGATTCTGGTCTTGACCACCAGCCTTGTGGTCTCGATTTATCCGGCCTGGCATGCCGCGCATTTGAAACCCATGGAAGCGATCAGGAGCCTGTGATGCCGCTCATCCAGATTATCAATGTTTCAAAAATATACGTTTCCGGAAAAAACATCCTCACAAAAGCGCTTGAGGACATCAACATGACCTTCGAGTCTCAAGGGTTTACCGCCATCGCCGGGCCATCAGGGTCGGGAAAATCTTCGCTTTTGCATCTGATCGGCGCCCTTGATTCTCCGACTCAGGGGAAGATTCTTTATGAAGGAGAAGACATCACCTTGCTCAATCCGGATGCGCTCGCCGCTTTCCGCCGCCATCATATTGGTTTTGTCTTCCAGGCCTACAACCTCATCAACACCTTGACGGCCCTGGAAAATGTCGAATACATTATGCTGCTGCAGGGGATCCCCCTCCGGGAACGCCAAAAAAAAGCCGCCGACCTTTTGCAACGCGTGGGATTGGGCGATTATATTCATCGGTTCCCCAACGCGATGAGCGGCGGCCAGCAGCAACGGGTCGCCATCGCCCGCGCCGTCGCCGCTCACCCCAAAGTGGTCCTTGCCGACGAACCGACCGCGAACCTGGATTCAAAAACCGCGGAGGCCTTAGTCGACCTTATGCTCGCACTGAACGAGCAGCAGGGCATCACGTTTATCTTTTCAACGCATGACCCTCTGGTGATGAACAAGGCCAGGGTCGTGGTTCACCTTAAAGACGGGAGGATTTTGTAATGACTCAAATCGCGATCCGGCGCCTGTTCTTCGCAGCCTGCGCTCTGCTTGTCCTCATGGATGCCCCTGACCTCGTCGCCAAACAAAACGACCCCTTCATCAGCGGCTACTACAAAAATCTGTTTAGCGCAACGCAATCTTCGGGGAGCAAAGAAGGCATCTCTTCCGATCTCCAGCGCCTGCGTCTTGAATTTAAAAAACAGATAGACCCCTGGCAATTTTATCTCACCCTTGATAATGAGGCGCTCCTCAACAATTTTTCCCATACGCCGGACTTTGCGGTGATTCGCTCAAAGAGCCATGACCGTCTGGCGTCCTGGGATCTCGACAAGGTCTCGGTTGATGATGACCATGTTTACCTGAGGCATTCCATTTACCGGGCGTATATCAAATATTACACGCCGCACTTTCAGGCTGTGGCGGGAAAACAGACCGTCGATTGGGGCAGGATGCGTTTTTACAGCCCGTTCGACGTTTTTAATCCGGTGGGGCCCGTCGATCTGGAGCCGGAGGAGCGCGTGGGCGTTGACGCCGTCAACTTGAATTTTTCTCCGGAGGATTTTGCCGGGATCAATGCCGTTGTTGCCCCGGGACGGGACGCGGGGGAAACCAGCGTTGGCTTGAAGGTCTATAAAACGATAACCCCCTACGACTATGCCCTGATCGCCGCAAGCGTCAAAAAAACAACGATCATGGGAGTTTCATTCGACGGGGCCGTCAAGGATGCCGGGTTTCGCGGCGAGGTCACTCAGAACCGGCAGGATAACAAAAAATCCTACGTCCGGATCAGTGTGGGGGTGGATTACAATCTTACCGAAAAACTCTATGTCCTCTGGGAACAATTTTTCAACGGCGGGCACGACGACAACGACATCGGAGCCTTTACCTCATCCTATCGCTACGCCAGAGAGGCCCTTTCGATCAAGAGGAATTTATCGAGCGCCCATTTGCGATATTCCCTGACGCCGCTGGTGGACTTGAGCACGACGCTGATTTACGATTGGGAGGGCGAAAGTATTATGGTGAATCCCCAGATGAAATACAATGTCTCCTCTAACACGGACTTTAGCGTCGGATCACAATTCTTCTGGGGAAAAGACGACAGCGAATTCAGTTCTTACGAACACTTGGGATATCTCGAGCTCAAATGCTTTTTTTAAAAAACCCTTCTTCCTCCAACACATAATTTTATCCATACCAATGCTTCCCGTCTCTATCACCTTGCATCCAAATCGCCACATCCAAAGAATGGTCCTCCGTCGGAAAGTTTGTTGAATAATGTATTTCAAAAATCATATCCCGTTTTCCTCCAACACATATTTATTTTCTATTCAAATACTCAAACGCCCAACGGTAAAAACGCTCAGCCTGTTTAAAAATATCCGACGCATCCCTTTCACGAAATTCCCTATTTTCATAAGCGATCACGTTCTTTTTGGCGATAATACGCCGGACGGTTACCGTCTGCTTTTCAATGCCGCCAATGGGAGAGCGGCCCAATAATTCAATCGCCTGCATATGATCATCCCCAGCCGCACGAATTCCTTGCGACTTGACCAGTAACGCATCGCAGGATGATATTACGCAATGTACGGCGTTTAACCCGACAGCCGTCCACATGCGGGTTTTATACGCGTGCTGCATGGTGTCATAAAATTCTTCCGCTTTATTCCAATATACCGTATATTCGCTTTGATCAACCGCTCTTGTTTTAAAATGTTTCATCATCGCAATAACTTCTCCAATCTGTCGCCATAAATGAGTTGATATGATTTAAGGATTTGCGGCACTGGCCCTGTTTTCTTCTTGGCATTAGTTCTAAATTCGGCAATGCTGTTGATATAAGGAGCAATAAGGTTCCCCCATTGAGAGAACAACTGTTGGTCGATATCAGAGAATAGTATTTCTGTCTTTTTCTTAAGCTCAGAGGTTTTTACAATGACAAATAAATCCACATCGCTGGTCGCCCGCTCTGTTTTAGCATGAACGCTGCCGAAAAGCGCAACGCTCAAAATATCGTCCTTAAGTGCGGATTTCTTTATTGTCCCGCGGATGACGTCAAACAACCGTTCAGCTAAAGTTTTCTCCAATAAAAAAAGAGGCTTCAAAATTTCATGGACGATCGCACGCTCTTCATTCAGACGAAACAAATGGGTCTTACCGACCGCGCGCATGATCAAAACGCCTTCCCGCAAAAGATCCTGCAAGACTTCATGTGCAGTCTTAGGTGTCACACCGGCCATCTTTGCCATCTGCCGGCCGCTCATTTCACTCGAAGCCCGGCAAAGAATCCTCAAAACCCGGGCCTTGATCTCGCTATTCAAAATTTTGTCTAAGGGGCTGTTTAGCCGCATATATGTTTCTTTCTATAAACACGTGTTTACTAAAGTAAACAAATAATACCGCCTCAATTGCCTTTTGTCAACCTCCTCCTAACGGCATTTACTGGGATTGATGTCGCAACATGTGCCGGTTAAAGTGCGTTATGAAAAGTTCGAAGGAAGATTTGAAACGATGCAGCGGATCATCAGGGCTTCCCGGCTTGGCAAGACGAATCAAAATTAACGCGCTCATCGTCCCTCAAACTATTTGGCTGTGCAAGAATTTTGTTGATCTACGCTCTATTTTCGTATAATATTGAGCACATGGAATACATCCCAAGATTATTGGAAGGGAAGATCCGACATTCCCTTAGCCGGAATAAAAGCGTACTTTTATTCGGAGCAAGACAGACGGGCAAGACGACTCTCATCAGCAGATTCGACGCCGATTTATCAATTTCCTTCATTCAGCCGGATGTGCGACAGCGGTACGAAAAGTCTCCCCACCTTCTTAAAAATGAAATTGAAGCCATCGATCGCACAAAAAAGCGGCCATTGATTATTTTAGATGAAATCCAAAAGGTAAAGGATATTCTGGACGTTGTTCAGGATCTGATCGACAAGGGGCAAGCCAATTTTATTCTCACCGGTTCAAGCGCCCGGAAACTCAGGCACGGCGCTCAGATAAACCTCCTTCCCGGCAGGGTCACCACATTTAAAATAGACCCCTTGAGTCTATCCGAACTTCCTGCAAGAGATTTAACCGAACGGCTTCTGTTTGGCTCTTTGCCCGGCATCCTTGCTGACACCAATGACTCTGACCGGGAAACCGATCTTCAATCTTACGTGACGACCTATTTGGAAGAGGAAGTCAGGGCTGAGGCGGTTGTGCGAAATTTAGGCGATTTTGCGAGATTCCTGGAGCTTGCGGCTTCCGAGTCCGGCGGTATTATTAATCTGAGAAAATTGTCCCAGGAGATCGGCGTTGCTCATACAACGATCGGCGCCTACTATCAAATTTTGGAGGACTGCTTAATTGCGGAGAGAATTGAGCCGCTCACGCATAGTAAAACTCGAAAAAAACTGACCAAATCTGAAAAATTTTTATTTTTCGATTTAGGTGTCCGACGGGTCGCGGCGAGGGAAGGGACAAAACTTTCGCGGGACACCATGGGAAGAATTTTTGAACAACTGATCGGTCTTGAACTTTTAAGATGCGTGCATACTGCAAACTTGACAACTCGAATCCGTTTTTGGCGTGATCCGGACGGACCTGAAGTGGACTGGATCATCGACAAAAACGGCGCTTATACGCCGGTGGAGGTTAAATGGACGGAAAATCCCACGGCGAGCGATATCCGCTATTTAGAAGTGTTTCTTTCCGAATATTCTTCGGCGAAGATTGGCTATCTTGTTTGCCAAATTCCACGAAAATCGAAACTCAGCGACCGCGTGTTTGCTCTTCCTTGGCAGTCCATAGGTGAATTGGTTTGAATTCTTGTTTTCAAATGTTGCATCATCGCAATAACTTCTCCACACTCAAATGCTTTTTTTAAAAAGAAAACTTAAAAAATTCCTTTATACCAGGGCCGTCCGTTCTTTTATGAGCGCTTCGAGTGTCGAACTGCAGACACAATCCGAGCAAAAGGCCATTGCGGCCTTTGATGCCGCATATCAGCGCTCCCCCCCCTATCGCGCCCACCTCCAAAAAACAGGTTTTCAAAATACTCCCATCAGAAATATTGAGGACTTTAAGAAATACGTGCCGGTTTCCACGAAAGACATGATTTATGGGAACACGTCATGGATTTCTAAACATCTGCCACTGGAACCGTCTCCTTCCTTTTTGCTTTCCTCAGGATCATCAGGGATTTTCTCCTTTGGAATCCATTCTCAACACCACATAAACCAACAGACAGAATTTTTAAATGCTCTTTTCAGTCATTATTTTCATATCCTGGATCAAAAGACACTGATCATCAATTGTCTTGGTCAAGCGGTACGCTTGCCGGCTTTAGATGCCGCGATTATTGAAACCGGGCCCCGAACGGATGCTTTACTCTATATCTTAGAAAAACTTTCACCGCAATTCGAACAAACCATTCTTGTGGGGGACAATTATTTTGTCAAAAATTCGCTGGAAGACGGACTAAACCGCGGCATCCCGTTGAGCCGATTATGCCTCCAGTTGATTTTAGGAGGGGTCTATCTTCCCGAGACTTTAAGGACTTATCTGGCTGAGCTCTTGAATAACAAGACCTACAACGGGTTGATTCTTTCTTCAATGGGAATCTCTGAATTTGGCCTAAATCTTTTTGTGGAAACCCCAGAGACAATCACATTGCGGCAATGGGCTGAGAAAAACCCTGTTTTAAGCCAAAAAATTTTTGGCGATGCCGCTCCTTTTACTCCTATGTTCTTCAATTATTTCCCGCAAGCATTTTATATTGAAGAAGTCCACGGAGAAATAGTGATCACTAATTTAAACACACAAGCGCTTTTACCACTCATCCGTTACAATGCCGGAGATAAAGGGAGATCCATTCCCTATGAGGACCTCAAGCATGTCGATTTAGGAGAAATAGATATGGCGACGCTGCGTCCTCCCTTCAAATCCCCATTGGTTCTAATATATGGCAAAAATGAATATGTAGAAACTCCGAATAAGATTAAAATTTATCCGCAGCAAGTTCAGAAAGGATTGTACGAACATATTGGGACAGCTAGCCTAACGACAGGGTATTTTCGGTTAAATACGAATAACGGCATGTCACTTCAAATTCAACTTAAACAAGGAATCCAACCAAACGAAGCTGTCACCCAACAATTCCGACAGGCCATCTTGCAAAATATCAATGTCGATATCCCTCTCATCCTCTACCCTTATCACCTCTTTCCCTACGGCATGGGACTGGATTACGAACGAAAATTCAAATATTTATGACCTTCCCGGGTATTGCGCACTTACCTTCCCGCTTATGCCCGCCACATATACGTCCATGC
>CAYHZK010000005.1:0-27286 GCA_964361085.1 uncultured Planctomycetales bacterium | reverse complement strand
GATCGAGGCCGAACTGGCCTCGCTGAAGGCGCGTCAGAATGGCCATCTGGAAAAAATGACCATGCTGCAGGAATCTATGGACAACAGCAATCAGGAAAGGGATCGCCTGCAAACCGAGGCCTCTGATCTCGACGGGAAAAAAGACCAGTACATCCGCGAGATTGAAATCCTGGAAGAAAAGATCGGGCAGCTCAAGACCGAAAAAAATTCAATCCAGTCCACTCTGACCGGTTATGAGCGGCAGAAGGAAGAGGTGGCGCAGCGTTTGAACAGCATCCGCGCCAACATCAATTCCTATGCCCAGCAGGCGGAAGCAATCCGTAATGCCCTGCATCAACAGCAGCTCGAAGAGCAAGAGATTGGTTTTCAGGAAAAGGGGATCCGCGACCGGTTGATGCAGACGTATAAAATCGACCTTGACACCTTTGTCCCCCAGGCCCCGGTCCCCGCCGCTGAACCGGGAGAGGGACAGCCGTCCGAACCGTCTCCGCCGTCGGACGATCTCGACTGCAGCGAATTGCTCGTCGCCATCGAACGGCTGCGCAAACGGTGCGAATCGTTCGGCTCTGTGAACCTCGTCGCCATCGAAGAATTTGATCAGCTCAGGGAACGGTTTGAATTTCTTACCAGGCAACAGAGCGACCTCATCACCGCAAAAGAATCGCTGCATCAGACCATCATGAAGATCAACCGCCAAACCCGTCAGATGTTCATGGACACCTTCACCAGGGTCAGCGAAGAATTCAGGATTTACTACCGGATGCTGTTCGGCGGCGGGGAGGCCCAGCTGGTTCTCCTGGATCCGGAGAATGTTCTTGAGTCGGGGATTGAAATCATCGCGCGGCCTCCGGGCAAAAAATTGCAGAACATCAGCCTTCTCTCCGGCGGAGAAAAGTCTTTGACGGCGATTGCCCTGATTTTCGGCGTCTTCAAAGTCAATCCCAGCCCCTTCTGCGTCCTGGACGAAATTGACGCAGCCCTCGACGAATCCAATGTGGGGCGATTCGGATATCTTTTGAAAGATTTCGCCAAGATCGCCCAGTTTATCGTGATCACCCACAACAAAAAGACGATCTCCTGCGCCGATGTGATGTACGGCATCACGATGCAGGAAACCGGAATTTCGAAGATCATGTCGGTGAAATTCAAGGACCAGGAGCCGAAGCCCGTCGAAGATGCCGTTCCCGCCGGTGTTGAAGCTGTTTAATTTCGGGAGGTTGCTGCGCAGGTTTTGTTTTTGCCGCTGAATTTTGCAACGTACATCGCTTTGTCGGCATTGGCGATCAGCTCTTCTTTTGACTGGGCATCCTCCCGGAAGGCTGCCAGACCGATGCTGACGGTCATCGTGATCTCGGGGTTGACGAGGGAATTAAAATTGTGCTGCTGAACCTTGCTGCGGATCCGTTCCGCAATCTCAAAGCCCTGCGCCTTGCCCGTCTGCTTTAAAATGATTGAAAACTCTTCCCCGCCGTAACGGCAGATATAATCTGCCTCTCGCGAAGATTCCTTAAGAATTCTGGCCAGTTCCGTGAGGACGGCATCGCCCTTTTGGTGGCCGAAGGTATCGTTGAGGGTTTTAAAATTATCGATATCAATCATCAGCAAACTCAAAGGGTGATTGTTCGTTTTGGCGTCTTCCAGGGCCTGGCTCAGCAATTCCTGAAAAAATCCGTGATTCCAGAGATTTGTGATGGAATCACTGTGGCTTTTTTGTACCGTCATTTCATAGAGCCTGGAATTTTCGATGGCCAGGGCTGCCTGGTCAGCCAGCATGGAAAAGATGCGGATATCATCGCTGGTGATGGGCTTTTGAGTGTAGATGTTATCGGCCACAATCAACCCGTTGATGTTCCCTTTGGCCCGTAACGGCATGATGAGGAGCTCTTTGGTTTTGAAATTTTGCAGTAAGGGATCCTGGGCGTATCGGACCAATTCTTCGGATTTAACATGCCAGGGGCTTTCCCTGCGATAAGCATCAACGAGCAGCAGGGGAAAGGAGGTTTCCGTCTGTAGCGGGAATTTAATCTCTTTGAGGATTTTAAAGAGTGAAGAGTGAGCAATGGTTGTTGAAACCTTGTCCGTCTGAATCAAATCATCCAGTTTGGGTCTTGAATTTTCGATATAGTCCCAGATTTTGCTGGCATGTTCGCCGGATTCCGGGCCGATCACCATCTCGCATTGCAGGCTGCGGGTTTTGGGATTCACCAAAAAAAGCAGGGCCCGGTTATATCCCAATCCGGAATGGGATGTAACCCCCGTGAGGATAATATAAAGGATATGGTCAAGCTTGAGGGTGGTTCGCATGGCGCAGCTGACCTCATAAAGCATATTGAGTTCGCGGTAGGCCCGCGCCAGGCGCTCTTCAAGCTGAGTTTCGTTAATAAGATGATCCATGGTTTTTGAAAATCCTGATTATCATGCTTGCC
Source organism: uncultured Planctomycetales bacterium (assembly GCA_964361085.1). Classification (GTDB taxonomy): domain Bacteria; phylum Omnitrophota; class Gorgyraeia; order Zapsychrales; family JANLHA01; genus CAYHZK01. The sequence goes on along the minus strand of CAYHZK010000005.1, from coordinate 24,860 downwards.
CTAAAGATATGCAGAACATATCATGCGGGCTGTTGGTTGTCAAGTTCCGGGAGATGATAAATTTTTAGATATTTTTGCATAATAGCGCATAACATGTTGAAATATAATATCTTATAATATTCTTGTTTTGCGTCTATTGTGGGAAACGCTTCCTTGACACCCCTGGAAAATATGTTATACTCTACTCAGCTAAATACCATTCCCCCAACATGTTAAATGAAATTTGGACCAGTGTTAACTGGATTGACATCATGATGTTATGTGTCATGATTCGTGGTCTTTATGTTGGGGCCATGCAGGGAGCGATCTCTGAGTTGTTTAAAGCGGCGGGATTGTTCTTTTCCATATTCATTGCTTCGCATTATTACGCCCGGGTGGCTGAATTTTTGCATGAAGGGCTTTTTATTCCACTCGACCTGGCGCACCCGTGGGCATTTGGTGCCCTGTGGATCATCGTGGCTTTGATTTTTAGGGTCGTTCGTGACGGCTGGATGATCATCTTAAAAACGGATAACAAGTCAGCGGTAGGGCAGTGCCTTGGCGCTGTTATAGGGTTTTTTCGTTCCATATTAATCTGTGGCCTTTTATTCTTTCTCGCTCTTTTAATACCGAACCAATATCTTTCCAGGAATGTTGAACATTCAGTCTTGGGTTTTTATCTCCTCGATCTCTCTCCACAGGTTTACAAGGCCACGTTTGATAAAATGATCAGCAAGCTTTTCCCGGATGAGAGAGAAAACAATAAGGTGTTTAAGGTTATCGAGAAACACCGGAAATCCCAGCCAACCCCATAAAATTGTCGCCAGGGATGTTTGCGTTTACCGTAGTTTGAGAAAGCAATTTTGGCGTGAGATTGTTGTAAGAAGATCGTTTTAGAAAGAGATTGATGGGTTTGATCCCCGAGGACATTATCAGGCAGGTCATGGACCGGTGCGGCATCGTTGATGTGATTTCCGGGTATGTCCTTTTAAAACACGCCGGGCGGAATTTTAAGGCGCCGTGTCCTTTTCATCATGAAAAGACGCCCTCGTTTGTTGTCAATCCGGATAAACAGATTTTCCATTGTTTCGGTTGCGGTGTGGGTGGAAATGTTATTACGTTTGTGATGAAGCAGGAGCGGTTGGAGTTCCCGGAGGCTGTGAGGCTCTTGGCTGAGCGGGCAGGGATTGAAATTCCGGCGGAAGGATCACAGAACAACCAAGCTCATCAGTTGCGGCAGCAGATCTTGCAAGTCAATAGTTTAACCGCGCAATATTTTCACCAGAATTTGCTCTCTGACAAAAGCGAGGCGACGAAGGCGGCGCGTGATTACCTCAAAGGGCGCGGCATCAGCCTTGAAATGGCAAAGAAGTTCCATCTGGGGTTTGCCCTGGAACAATGGGATGGCTTGATTGCGTTTTTGCGGCAACAGAATTACAGTTTGGATTTTCTCGAGAAAGCCGGACTGGTGATCCCGCAAAATAAGGGAAACGGATATTATGATCGATTCCGGGACCGCGTGATTTTCCCGATCTGTGATGTTCGTGGCCAATGTGTGGCGTTTGGGGCGAGGACATTGCAGAAGGATAACCAGGTCAAGTATATCAATTCGCCGGAAACGCCGGTTTATACCAAGGGCCATTATCTTTATGGATTGCATTTGGCCAAGGATGCCATTGCCCGCCGGGATTTCGCTATCGTTGTCGAGGGGTATATGGATTTTATAACACCCTATGCCGTGGGGGTGCAGCCTATTGTGGCATCGCTGGGGACGGCTTTGACGGTTGAGCAGATCCGGCTTCTGAGGCGTTTCACGAAAAATGTGGTGATGCTCTTTGACGCGGATCAGGCGGGCCAGACCGCAACGGTGCGCAGTCTGGACATGTTGATTGAGGAGGGAATGGCGGTATCGGTGGCGGCATTAAGCCCGGGAGAGGATCCGGATTCCTTTGTGCGCAAAATGGGGGTGGCGGCGTTTGAGGAAAGGCTGGCCGGGGCAGAATCGGTCTTTGATTTCAAATTGAAGTTTCTTCTGCAGCAGCACAAAGCAGGGACGATCGAGAACAATGCCAGGATTGCGGAGGGCATGCTGCCTACGATCCGGAAATTTAATAACGCGATCGTTCAGTCCGAATATATGAAACGTCTGGCACAGACGCTCATGGTGTCTCAGGAAGCGCTCGTGCAGGAATTTAAAAAGATCAAAGATCCGATCCAGTCCGCGCCGGCGGTTTCCTTGCAAGGCAGGCAGCATGAGCCGGAAGATATTCGTCCAGTCGAGCGTAACATCCTCAGGCTCATGTTGGAAGAACGGGATTTTATCCCTCTGGTCTGCCGGGATGTGACGCTGGAGGATTTTCAAAACAGCCGCGTTCGCCAAATCGTGCAGAAGATTTATGAACTTTTTTCTGCCGGGGCAGAACCGGGGGTACAAACGCTGTTGAACTGTTTCGAAGATGAAAAGATCGTCCGCATCATTTCTGAAGTGATGACATGCGAAGATTTGCTTGCGGGTGATAAAGAAAAGATATATCGGGATTGTCTGAGGCGCCTGCGCGAGGATCGGTTGCGTGTTCAGCGGAGAGGGCTCCTTACGGAGATGGAAACCGCGAGGAGTCACGGGAATCAGCAGCGACTTGAAGAATTGACATTGGAATTTAACCAGTTAATTAAGGGGTCATAGATGAATCGAAAAGAATTAAAAGCGGATTTGGAGAAATTGATCGCCATGGGGAAGAAGAAAGGTTTTCTGACCTATGATGAGGTCAATGAGACTCTTTCCGAGAAGATCGACTCCTCGGAAGAAATCGACCAGGTCTTTGAGATCCTTGACGGGAAGAATATCAAGGTCCTGGAGTCCGATGAAGATTTTGAGCCCCAGGACGTTGAGGACGATGAACCCGAAAGCGGCGAAGAGCCTTTGGCGAGGGCGGCTGAAGAGAACAATAAGGAGGAAGAATATTCCGAGAAATTTATCCCTCTCGATGATCCCGTTAAGATGTATTTGAAGCAAATGGGATCGATCCCGCTTTTAACCCGCGATGAGGAAATCACTCTGGCCAAACGGATTGAGGAGGCTGAGCAAAGGCTGGCTGAATCCCTGTTTGTGACAACCCTTGCCCGCCGGGAAGCGGTGGAGATCATCACTCGGGTGTTGAACGGCGAGGTGAATGTTGAGGATGTCATCAAAGATGAATTGGAGCGCCGGCCGAAGTTGATTCGTGATTTGAGGCGTATCGTCAAGAAGGTCCGGACCATGCGGGTGGGATCGAAGGAATCCGCGCAGGCCATTTCGGCTTTCAAACTTACGGCCGCCTTCAATGAGGACATTATCGTCAAGATTGCAAAGCTGGTCGAGGAGATCGAGCGTATTGACAGGATTTTGAAGGGACGAAAGACCGTTTCCAACGCCGCCGAACTTCGTAAGACAAAAAAGAGACTGTTAAAAGAACTGATGGATCCCGTGCCCAAAGTTAAGGAAATTCTGCGCATCATTAAAATCCGTCAGGCAAAATTCAATAAAGCCAAGAAACTTCTGGTTGAGGCCAACCTGCGTCTGGTGGTCAGCATTGCCAAGAAATATATCAATCGCGGGCTGTCGTTTCTGGACCTCATTCAGGAAGGGAATATGGGCCTCATTCGCGCTGTTGAAAAATTTGAATATAAGCGCGGCTATAAATTTTCGACCTATGCCACGTGGTGGATCCGTCAGGCGATCACGCGCTCCATCGCCGATCAGGCCAGGACGATCCGTATCCCGGTCCATATGACGGAGACGATCAACAAAATTATCCGCGTCTCCCGGCTTTTCGTTCAGGAATTCGGACGCGAACCGTCAGCGCAGGAGATCGCCAAGCAGATGCGCATCCCGGTCGGCAAGGTGAAGGAGATTTTGAAAATTTCGCAGGTCCCCATTTCGTTGCAGACCCCGATCGGCGATGAGGGGGATACCAATTTCGGCGATTTCATTGAAGATAAGAAAGCCGTTTCCCCCGCGAATGCCACGCTGCATTCGATGCTCAAGGAAGAGATTGGTGCGGTGCTGCAGACGCTCGATGAACGGGAACGGAAGATCCTGGAGCTGCGCTTCGGGATCCATGACGGGACCAGCCGCACCTTAGAAGAGGTGGGAAGCGAGTTCAATGTCACGCGGGAGCGTGTGCGCCAGATCGAATCCAAGGCCCTGCGCAAGCTGCGTCATCCGAGTCGTTCGCGTCGCATCAAGTCGTTCATCGACATGTCGTTGCGCGAAGCGGAAAACGTCTTCTAGGCAAAGTGTGTTATATTATAGGCGTGCAATTTTTCCCTGGACGCTGACCCTACGCAAAATATGAAAAGAATTTTGTTGATTCTGGTTTTCATTTTGATCCCCGGCTTCTGCCATGCCCAGGAGGATGTGATCCCTCCTGAGAGAAAAGAATTCTTCAACAGGGTGTTGCGAAATATTTACGATGACATTCTGGCGGCCAAGCCCCGCTATAAAGAACTCGCTGATTTTGACGAAAATGCCCTGTCGCGGAATAAATACGGGATTTATCAGATCGTTTATGCGAAAGAAATTATGGGCGCAGGCGGCAAGGTGTCCCGCTATGCCTTTGCGGTCACCATCGATACCAAGAACGACAACACGTTCCCTTCGCAGGAAGGATCATTTGTATATCCCTTCCCCTTCCTGGGATTTCAGTTTTCCGGATATTTGGAGAAACATCCTGTGCGGCGGCAATTTGACCTGGTGGCCTTGCTGGATAAATATTTGTCAACCTCGATTCAGGATTTCCAGCAGCCGTACATGCCGCTGCAACTCAATGTGATCCCTTCCCAAGAGGTTTATAAAGTCAAAGAGGGTATTGCTTTTGAGGTGGTGTTGACCAACACCTCAAAGAAAAATATTTTGGTGAAGAATCTGAGCAAGGAGACTTTATATTTCACGATCAATAATGAATATTGGGGAATAGAGCAGGATGATTCAATCGAGACCGACCCTAAGAAAAGAGCCCGTCAGCTCAAACGGCAACAAAAGGCAGAGATAAGGCTGGAAAAAACTGAACAGCGGGAGAACAGATTGAGGCGTAAGGATCCTCGTGGTAAAAAAACAACCTACAAGGGACAGCTCATTCTCTATCCTGGCGAAGCCTTAAGTATGCGATTCACGGGCCCAGGCTACATTCGGCCCAAAGATTTGAATATGCATGCCCTCTATCGGATGAAAATTGAAGGTCTCAATCCCACCACAGCGCTAAAATTGAAGGTTGTTTCAGAAGATGTTCCTGCCGATTCCGATCCCTAGACCATCAACCCTTTTCATTGCGTAGGCGACTTTGATTAGAAAATTCAAGGGATATGTGTTATCCTTGAATCAAATCTCAGGGGCGATATCCCTCAATTTTCAAAGTCTTCAGATGAAAAAAGGAGCATTTTGACATGCACCATGCCGGTATCCGCTTTCCCTTTTTGATCCTGTTTTTTATAGGAACGACTCAATGGCTTTATGCTGAAACGATCACCCTCACGACCTATTATCCCGCCCCTTTTGGCGCTTATACCAGGATGCGGATTGTCCCCGGCCCTACCCAGATCGGCAGTTGTCAGCACGGAACCATTTATCTTGACCAGGCCGACCAGACTTTAAAATACTGCCAGGACGACAGCAGCTGGGGGCTTTTGCCGGGGGTCTGGAAGCAGGCCGGCTCTTCGGCCTTTCTGACGGATCCCAACTCTGCCCTGAAAGTCGGGATCGGCACGGAAACCCCAACCAGCACCCTTCATATCCGGAAACTGGACGAGGACCCGGGTCTCCAGGTCACCAAGACCGGAGGGAGCGACTATTCTGTGGTGAGCCAGCAATCCGCGACAGTGATGGGAACCACCAGCAACACGGATCTCGATATCCGGACAAGCAATACGTCCCGGATTGTTATTGCCAGCGATGGGAGTGTTGGAATTGGGACAGCCACCCCGACCAATCCCCTGGAAGTCAACGGGAATGTGGTGATCGAAGGCAACAGCGACAGCAGTTTTATCCGATTTCAAAAAAACGGGGCGTGGTATTCCGTGGGCATCGACGCGAATGACGGGAACAATTTTAAAATCAATGTCGGGCAGACGCCCGGTGACACGACTCAACAGATCATTTTGACGCCCCAGGGAGACCTGATCGTCCACGGAAAGATTAAGGTCAAGATCGGGACTGACCCTCTGGGTGAGGTTAAATTAAGGTACATTGATGACGGAGCCAATTCAGGATATTACGCCCTTTATGCCCCATGACGCTTGTGTGAACAGGACGCATGATGCCTAAAAAAAATCATTCCAGTTTATCGCACAAGGCATTTCTCCCCGTTTCTCTCGCCGGGTTTCTCATGGTTTCTTTTTTCTTTGCTGTTGCGCCTCGTGACGCCTTTGCCATTTCGTGGACGGATCCGGATTTGTTGCTCGGGAACAGGATCATTCAGCCGGTCCATTTCCGTGAACTGCGCCGGGCCATTTTCAACAAACGCGCTCTGTGCAAGATGCCCGCGATTGACTGGGTGGATCCCAACCTGATCCCCAAAAAGACCCCGGTCCGGGCCATTCATGTCGAGCAGATGCGGGATGCCATCACAGAAGTTTACCAGAATCCCCCGTCCCGCCCTATCCCCGCCTTTACGGAAGACGTCATCCCGGGCCAGACCCTGATCCGGGCCAGTCACATCTATGAACTCCGGGCCGCCGTGGAAAGTATCACCTGCTGCGGCGACGGGCAATGCCAGTCGGCTTTCGAAGACATCACCAGCTGTGCGATTGACTGCGGGGCCTGTGTTTACAATGACTGGACCATCACTTCGTGCGGGGCAGGAGGTTGCGAACCGAGTGAGATTCAAAGGGTGAAAAAGGCGACGACGGCCGGTTGTGATGATATTGTGGAATGCGTTTCCGATTTCAGCACCTGCTGTCTCTACGGCCCCTGGCAGGATTTTTCTTGCGGTGGGGGGGCGTGCGATCCGACGGCGACACAGCAGATCCGCACGTCCACCGTTTCCGGCTGTACGCCGCTTTATCAATGTCTTGATACCGGCAGCTGCTGTGATTATGCCGGCTGGACTCCATCATGCGGTTATCCTAACCAATATCCAGATACCACTTATGTGGAATCCAATGTCCCCGGAAATTCCTCCTGCGAGACCTTGTTCCGCAATGTGGAGCCTTTTGCAAACGCCTGCTGTGATTATCAGGCGGCGGCATCGAGCTGCGGCGGGACGGTCGACGGGACCGTCTATCCCGACAGCGACTGGATCACCGTTGAAGTCCCGCTGAATAATGCCTGTGAAACGCGTTTGACCGTGGCTGAGAATGCCGATCAATGCTGCGAATTCGGGGATATCCTGTCCCAGTGCGGCGCGACCTTGATGATTGGGGGAGCACAACAGATTTATCCGGATACGACGTTTCTTGAGATCAAATACCCAACCAATCCCAATTGCGATCCGGTCATCTTGACGGAACTCACCATGGAGCAGGATACCTCGTGCTGCAACTATCAGGGATATACCGGTCAATGCGGGTATGGGAGCGAATATCCCGACGGCGATTGGATCGAGGTTAACATCCCGACGAATAATAACTGCGCGGTTTTGTTCCAAAATCATATTCCTCTTTCGGATGGATGCTGCGGCTATTCCACGACCGCCGGGTGCGGCGACAATGTGGAGTTTCCCAATACCCACTGGGTGACTAAAAAGGTCCCGACCAACAGTTCCTGTCCCACGCAGACCGTGGTGGATGAGTTCGCGGAGGCCTGCTGCGGCTTTTCCCCGTGGACGCAACAGTGCGGGTATAGCCCCAATTACGATAACACGTATTCCCTTGAATTTCGGGCTCCGACAAATCCTCTCTGTCAGGTGGAATTCCGCAATGTGAATGGCCCCTATGATTCCGGGTGTTGCAATTATCAGCCGTTTGCGGACCAGTGCGGGGGAACCATCAATGGCGTCGATTATCCTGACACCACACGGATCTATACGTCTCTGCCGACAAACTCTAACTGTCCTGCTTTGATTGACGTGATCAGTCCGATGGATGATTTTTGCTGCGATTATCAGAACACCCAGGCCCAGTGCGGGGACGGGGTTACGCATGCAGCTCGTGATTTGATCCGTTCCCGGACGCCGGCGAATCCCAGTTGCCCTGTGGTTGTTGACGAAGTTGTCGTGGATGGCTGCTGCGGTTATCCCACGGCTCCGTCGCGAATATGCGGTTATGGCGGCAATCCGGATACGACCTCAGCTTTGGTTTCAGAACCTTCGAACGCTATATGCGAGGCCGTGGTGACGGATGTTATCACGAACGATCCTTTCTGTTGCAGTTATGCCGGCAGCGTGACTCAGTGCGGTTATGCCGCACTTTATCCGGCGACCACCCGGATCGATGTGAATATCCCAGCGAATACAAGCTGCCCGACGTTATTCGAAAATGAAGCGCCCTTCGCGGACGCATGCTGCGGATATGGCGGCGCGCAAAGTCAGTGCGGCGGAACCGTCAACGGGACCGTCTATCCCGGCACAGATTGGGTGACGACGAGGGAGGGGACCAATCCCAGTTGCCCGACCGATCTTGTGAGCGTTGAGCCCAATCATGAGACATGCTGCACCTACGGTCTTCCTGCTTCCGCCTGCGGAGACGGTATTGAATATCCCAACACCCATTGGGTCACCAAGAAAATCCCGCAAAATCCGAGCTGCCCCGTCCAGGTTATAGGCACCCCGGCTTTTTCAGAAGAATGCTGTGACTACAGTCTCCCGGCATCGGCGTGCGGAGACGGGAGTGATTATCCGAATAGTGATTGGGTGACGAAAAAGATTCCGCAAAATTCCAACTGTTCCGTCCAGGTCATCGATGTTGTTCCCGACGCGGAGGCATGTTGCGGGTATCAGCCTTACGCCGGACAATGCGGATATCAGAGCAGTTATCCCGATACCACGTATTTGGAAGTCAGTGTGCCCGTGAATCCCAACTGCCAGGTGCGTTTCCGGAATATTTCGCCGATGGCCGCAAGCTGTTGCCAGTATGGCGGGTATCAGGGGCAATGCGGATACGGGACAACATATCCTGACACCACCTATTTAGAAGTAAACACTCCCGCGAATGCCGCTTGTCCTACGTTATTCCGCAATGCGGTCCTGGAAGCCGAGGCCTGTTGCGGGTATTTGACCGGAACCGTTCAAGATCGCGGATGCGGCGCGTCGGATCTTGGGGTCACCTGTGAGTATGACAGCAAACTTTTAGTCACGATCCCCACAAACAGCAATTGTCCCCTTAAAATCGCATGTGCCGCAGACGTCGCCTGCACCTCGTGTACGTTAAGCGATTCCCCAATTGTTTGTCCCCCCCAGAACAGTTGTCCGTATCACCGGGAATGCGAAAACGGTCAATGGGGGGCCTGTCAGCAGGCAAACCCGGTTTGCGAACAGGGAACGGTGGAGGCCTGTCCGCCGGATGCTGGCGGATTCATCAGTTACAGGACTTGCAATCCGTGCGGCACCGATTGGGGAAGCTGTGTGTGCAACCCCGAGGAAATCCAGTTGTGCACAACCCAGAGCGGATGCCCGGGAATCGCCACCTGTTCTTCCGGCGCATGGGCCGCCTGCGAACAGAGCAATGCGGCTTGCACCCCCGGTGACATTGCAGGATGCACTCTTGCCAGCGGTTTATCCGGCCAGAAAGATTGCAACACGTGCGGTGATGGCTATGCCTCGTGCCAATGTGTCCCCGGTTCTTTGCCGTGTACGATTGAAGGGATTGCCGGGACACGGACATGTGATGTGCAAACCGGTGATTATGACACCTGTCAATGCAACCCCGGCACTTATATCACGTGCGTCACGCCAAGCGGCTGTGCCTCAGGCAGACGCCCTTGTGATACGGCCACGGGACAATTCCGTCAAGCCTGTGAACTCCCGCCCACAGCTGTTTGCACCCCGGCGGCGACCCAATCCTGTTTGATTGGCGGGAAACCCAGTGGGATACAGACCTGCAACCCCTGTGGAATTTGGGGATCATGCAAATAACCGTTGCCCCATCCGCCATATCTGCAATCCTTTCCCGTCGGTCGCCTTGAAAATGATTGAAAACTAAAAGCTCTTATGATATGCTTAAACGCAAATTTTCCTGATGAGAGGCAATTTTCAACTTGACGGGCCTATAGCTCAGTCGGTTAGAGCAGGAGACTCATAATCTCTTGGTCCAAGGTTCGAGTCCTGGTGGGCCCAGTGAAGTCCATCGTCGGTGAGAAACGACGCATTACCAAATATGGAACCGGGTTTAAGGGCGCATAGCTCAGCTGGTTAGAGCGCTGCCCTCACATGGCAGAGGTCGAAGGTTCGAGTCCTTCTGTGCCCACCATCGTTAATCTTTCTCTCAACATAAAGGATCAAAATCTGTGACAGAGACCTCGGTACGGGAACAGCTCAAAGAGCTCATCGAACTGCAGAAAATCGACGCCGAGATTTACAGTCTAAAAAAAGAACTCAAAGAAAAACCGGACTACCTGGCGCAATTGAAAGAACAGTTCGAAGCCCAAAAGGCCGGACTTAAAACTCTGGAAGAAAAATACAAGGTAACGCAGGTCGATCACAAGAGTCTGGAAGTGGATTTGCGCGGACAGGAAGACGCCATCGCCAGGGCCAATGCCCAGCTTTCGCAGTTGAAGACCAATAAAGAATATACCGCCAAGATGTCGGAGATCGAGGGGTTCAAGGCCAACCGGTCGATCTTCGAGGAAAAAATCCTCCTTTCCTTTGACGTGATCGACGCGATCAAGGCCTCCATCGACAAAGAAAAGGCCGCCCTCGCCGAGGATGAAAAGAAATATCTCAGCGAGAAAAAAGTGGTAGAGGATTCTGTCAAAATTCTGGAAGACAAGGTCTCGGTTTTGACCGCACAGCGCAACCAGATCGTTCCGTTGATCAACAAGGCGCACTTGTCAAGATATGAGCGGGTCTTGAATCATAAAGCCGGGGTCGCCATTGTCCCTGTTAAATCCGGAAGCTGCGGCGGTTGTTATATGAATGTCCCGGCCCAGGTCATTAACGAAATTAAAATGCACGACCACCTGGTCTTCTGCGAAATCTGCGCGCGGATCCTTTATCTGGAAGACGATCTTTAATGCGTCTTCAGCGATCACGGAGCCGAAGGACTGATGTGTGACAGAAAAGATTTTTCATATTTTTACCGATGGGGCGTCGAGCGGCAATCCAGGCCCGGCGGGGATCGGCGTTGTCATCAGAGAAGGGGATGTCGTCATCGCGGAAGTCTCCGAAAGCATCGGTTCGGCGACGAATAATATCGCGGAATACAAAGCGGTCATCGCCGCGCTGAAGGAAGCCGTTGCCCGTCGGGCCGAAAAAGTCATTTTGCATACGGACAGTGAACTGGTCTTTCATCAGCTGACCGGCGGTTATAAAGTTAAGAATGAAAATTTGCAGGCGCTCTTTGAACAGGTCCGGCAGACGGCTCAGGGGTTGAAACATTTGGAGCTCAAATGTATTCCCCGTGAGAAAAACAGCGATGCCGATCGGCTGGCACGCCGTGGCGCGCTCAGCTGTCAGAATGCCGGCCAGGGCGGGGACGCCAAAAAAGGAATCAAATCCGAGCAGGCCAAGGTGGTTGCCTTTCCGCTCAACGGCGGGAGGGAGGAAAGTCCGGGCTCCAAAGGATAATGCATCCTGGTAACGCAGGACACTCCGTCGTAAGACGGGGGAGGATTAGAGCCACAGAGACGAGTAGCTTCGCGTTTAAGCGAAGCGAGATGAAACGAGCAATCTCTGCATGGAGCAAGGCTAAATAGGGAGAGAGTTCTTTTGAAAAAAAGACGCGGGGTGATCCGCCCCGTCACGATCTCCGGGTAGGCCGCAAGAGTTGAGGGGGCAATCCCTCAAGTGAGTTGAATAACCATCCATCTCGCCTTAAAAACAATCGGGATGCACATAACCCGGCTTATCGGCCTGCTCTTTTTATTTTAAGAATGAAACATAACAGTGTTAGGGCTTTTACGTTACGTGAAAGTCCTCAGTATGTGAGGAGGTTGTAAATGTCAGGTCATTCAAAATGGGCGAGTATCAAACACAAAAAAGGGGCGAACGACGCCAAGCGCGGGGCGGCGTTCACGAAGGTCACCAGGGAAATTACGGCGGCGGCGAAAGACGGGGGCGGCAATCCTGATACCAACGTGCGTCTGCGCGCGGCGATCGGCCGGGCCAGAGACATCAACATGCCCAACGCCAACGTCGAGAACGCCATCAAGAAAGGGACGGGCGAATTGCCCGGCGTCAGCTACGAAAATGTCGTGTTTGATGCTTATGGCCCGGGGGGTGTAGCGCTTTTGATTGAAGGCCTGACGGACAACAAAAACCGCACAACGGCCGAAGTCCGCAATATTCTCGCCAAGAAGAACGGCAGCCTCGCCGGCGCCGGCAGCACGGCCTGGATGTTTGCCTCCAAGGGTTTCATCTCCATTGAAAAAAATAAAATCGGCGAAGATCAGTTGATGGAAATCGCGCTTGAGGCCGGTGCCGACGATGTCACAACCGAAGGCAGTTATTATGAAATCACCTCCGATCCCGCGAATTTTGAGGCGGTTAAAACTGCCATCGCGGCAAAAAATATTCCAACCGTGACCGCGGAGTTGACCAAGATCCCCAATGCCAGCGTCAAGGTTGTCGGCCCCGACGCCAAGCAGGTTTTGTCGCTGATGGAGGCCCTGGAAGAACACGAAGATATCCAGGCCGTGCACGCGAATTTTGATATCTCGGATGAGGAGATGGAAAAAGCGACGGAGTGATGAAAATCCTGGGAGTCGATCCGAGCTTGAAGGCCACCGGATACGGTTTGATCGAGGTTAATAAATTCTCATCCGGGACTGTCGCAAAATGGCCAGATGCAAGGCATCGACGAGTGACCGCGGAGGCGTCCTTCCTGGACGCCGCACAAGCGAACGAGGAGATAGCGCCGCAGGTGGGCGTTTTGCGACAGTCCCCGTCCCGTCAGGTGAAATTGTTGGAAGTCGGAACAATCGAGCCGCGGTCGAAGGATTCTCTACCCAATAAAATCAGCAAGATTTACCGTCATCTGGATGACATCATCGCGCAGTACGCCCCGGATGTCATGGTCCTGGAAAAACTTTACGCGCACTACAAGCATCCCACAACGGCGTGCATCCTGGGACATGCCCGGGGCGTGATGTGTTTGTTGTGCGCCCAGCGCAAGGTTAAGCTCGTCGAGCACAGCGTCAAGCGGATCCGCAAGGCCCTCCTGGGAAACGGAAACGCCTCAAAAGAACAGGCCAGGGACGTCGTGGCGCACATCCTGAAATTCGATCCCGGCCAAGTGACGCTGGATGCCAGCGACGCCCTGGCGCTGGCCTTGGGATACGCCCATTTGGACCGATATTAAATGAATCTCGGATTGAATAACACGGAAGATTTGTTAAGATAGACGCAATGATTGTCAAAATCTCGGGTCAGCTGGTCGAAAAAACAGAGTTTTCGGTGGTCCTGAACGTCGCCGGCCTGTGTTATGAGGTGTTTGTTCCCTATTCGATCCTGCAGCGGGTTGAGGAAGGCCGGGACGAGAAAGGCAACGTTGTCCTCATCACATACCACTATCTTCAGATCAGCCCGTCGAGCGGCGCCCCGGTTTTGGTGGGATTTTTAAACGAGATCGAGCGGGATTTTTTTCTGAGGTTTATCACGGTCTCGGGGATCGGGCCGCGCGCCGCCGTCAAGGCGCTCAACAAGCCGATTTCGGAAATATCGCGGGCGATCAACGACGGCGATGTGACGTTTTTAAAGACGCTCCCGGGGATCGGGCAGCAGAAGGCCAGGGAGATCGTGGCCAAGCTGCAGGGCAAGGTCGGGAAATACGGGTTGATTCAGGACCGTCAAGTTCCTGTCCCCTCCCAGCCTGTCGTCCCGGACTGGCAGGACGAGGCCTTGGAAGTTTTGTTGCAGTTGCAGTACAAGCGCCCGGAGGCCGTGGCCATGATTGAAAAGGCCCTGGCCCGCGCCGGCGGGATTTCCTCGACGGAAGAATTGCTCAACGAAATTTACAAACAAAGGACGAAAGATTAATGGACCTTGCGACCAATGAATATTTGAAAGGGATTATCGAGGCCATACTCTTTATCAGTGAAAAACCTGTTCCCCCCGAGCAGATCGCGGAAGCGATGGACGGGGCGAGCGCAGGCGATGTCCGCACCCTCCTCGGGGAATTGAAAGCAGAATACGAGAGCAAAGGGCGCGGCATGGTGATCGTTGAGATCGCGGGCGGCTATCAGATGCTCAGCAACCCCCAGTTGGCCTCCAACGTCCGGAATTTTTTGAAGACCAAGGTTAAGGAAAGATTGTCGCGTCCCGCGCTGGAGACCCTGGCGATCGTCGCCTATAAACAGCCCGTGTCCCGGGGTGATGTCGAATTGATCCGGGGGGTGAACTCCGACGGTGTTGTTTTGCATCTTTTGAACAAGGGGCTGATCAAGATTGTCGGGAAAAAGGATGTCCCCGGCCGGCCGTTCCTGTACGGCACCGCGAAGTTGTTCCTGGAATATTTCGGATTAAAATCCCTGCGGGATTTACCAAAACTGGAGGATGTTTCTCTCAATAGTCTTCCGTCTCTGCCGCAAGGCGTCGTCGAGGCTGTGGATGAGTCCGCGACGGGTTTTCAGGAGAAGGCGCCGGAGCCGGCGGGGGATGCCGCCTCAGCGAGCCTCGTGCTCGACGAGGCCGAAGCTCGGCTGACGCAGGATATTGCGCCGAAGCCCGCCGAGACTGTCGCCGATTTTTCGGAGCCGGCGGCCGCCATTCTGTCCGAGGCTCTCGAGCCTGAGATCAGAAGCCGCGTGGAAGACATCTTGCGAAAACAGCGCGAGAGCGCAAACGAACGGATGAGAACCCTCCAGAAGGCAATGGAGGACGTGCGCCGGGAGGATCTCTCGCGAACGGAAGAACAGACGGCCCCGCGAGAGGATCAGCAGCCATGAGCTTGAAAGATTTTCGCAAGAAAATTGATTCTCTCGACGAGAAAATCATCGGTCTTCTCAATGAGCGGGCCAACCTGACCCTCGCCATCGGCAAGGAAAAGATCAGGGCCAAACAGCAGATCTATTCCCCTGACCGCGAAAAGGAAGTTTTAGAACGGATCCACGCGCTCAACAAAGGACCGATGACCAACGAGGCCTTTGAAGCGGTTTACCGCGAAATCATGTCGAGCGCCCTGTCCCTCGAGAAACCGCTTGAGATCGCCTATCTGGGGCCGCAGGCCTCCTTCACGAATCTCGCGGCGATCAAAAAGTTTGGTTCCCAGATCGATTACGTCCCCTGCGCCAATCTTGCCGAGGTTTTTCAAAAGGTCGAAGGCGGGGAATGTGATTACGGCGTTGTCCCGATCGAAAATTCGATCGAAGGCGCCGTCACGCACACCTTTGATCTTCTGGTGGACTCGGATTTGAAGATCTGTTCGCAGATTCTCCTGGAGATTTCGCATAATCTCCTTTCAAAAACGACGCTCGGCAAGATTAAGAAAATTTATTCCAATCCCCAGGTTTTCGGGCAGTGCCGCCATTGGCTTTACGCCAACCTTCCGTCAGTCGACTTGATCGATGTGGTGTCCACGACCAAAGCCGCCCAGATTGCGGCGAAGGAAAAGAATTCCGCCTGCATCGCTTCGCTGCTGGCGGCCAAGGTCTATCATCTCAAGGTTGTGAAGAAAGCCATCGAGGATTCGGCGCATAATATCACGCGGTTTCTGGTCATCGCCAATCATGACGTCCCGCCGACGGGCAAAGACCGCACGTCGATCCTTTTTTCGATCAAGGACCGGGTGGGGGCCTTGCACGCGATGCTGACCCCGTTTTGCAAAAACGGCATCAACCTGACCAAGATCGAGTCCCGGCCGTCAAAGAAAAAAGCCTGGGATTATTACTTTTTTGTGGACTTCGAAGGTCATCGCGAAGACGCCGACGTCAAACGGGCCTTAACCCAGCTTGAGGATATGTGCAAGGATTTGAAAATTTTAGGATCCTATCCGGTTTTAGAATGATTTCTCTGACTGCCAAAAAAAGAATTCTCGACATCGAGCCTTACCGTCCCGGGAAACCGATTGCGGAAGTCAAACGCGAACTGGGGTTAAAAAGCGTCATCAAGCTCGCGTCGAACGAAAACCCTTACGGCCCTTCTCCGAAGGCGATTGAGGCGATCCGCAGGGAGGCGGGCAACGTCAACCGTTATCCCGACGGCGGGTGTTTTTATCTGCGGCAGACGCTGGCTAAGCATCTGGCCGTCAAGCCCGAACAGCTCATCTTTGGCAACGGTTCCGATGAGATCATCGTCATGGCCATCAAGGCCTTTGTGGGCGAGGGGGACGAGGTCGTCATCGCCAAACCGTCGTTCCTCATTTATGAAATCGCCTCCCGCATCGAAGGGGCCGTTGTCAAGCCGGTGCCGCTGGTGGATTTTCGGTACGACCTGGCCGCGATGGAAAAGGCGGTGACGCCCAAAACCAGGATGATTTTCATCGGCAATCCGGACAACCCGGCGGGCACGTTCGTCACCGCGGCACAGCTCGCCGATTTTCTGAAAAACACCAGGCCGGATATTTTTGTCTTTATCGACGAGGCTTATTTCGAATACGTGACCGGCGGAGATTATCCGGATACGTTCAAACTGCAGAAGACGTACAAAAATATTCTGGTCACCCGGACGTTTTCCAAGATGTATGCCCTGGCGGGGTTGCGGGTCGGGTACGGCATTGCGGATCCGGAGGTGATCGGGATTTTAAACCGGGTGCGGGAACCTTTTAACATCAATTCCCTGGCGCAGGCCGCGGCCGTCGCCTGCCTTAAAGATCAAAAATATTATCGCGGTATCGCCAAACTCGTCGGAGAACAGCGACAATTTTTGTATGAGCAGCTGCGGGACGCGGGGCTTCCCTTTGTGCCCAGCGCTACCAATTTTGTTCTGATCGATGTCAAACAAAACGGCAGCGACGTCGCCGGGCGGTTGTTGAGGAAAGGCGTGATCGTCCGTGACATGGGATGCTGGGGATTGACCAGGTATATTCGCGTGACAATCGGAACAGCGTCGGAAAACAAGCGTTTTATCAAAACTCTCAAAGCAATCCTGCAGGAGGAAGCATGATCGTCATTTTAAAGCCGGACGTTACGGAGGAACAGATTCAGCATATTGTCGAGAAGGCCCAGAATTTGGGGCTCAAGGCGCACATTTCGCGCGGGGTGGAACGCACCATCATCGGGTTTATCGGGCCGGAAGACGTCCTGAGGGTCACGCCCCTCGAGGCCTTTCCGGGCGTTGAGAGCGTTATGCCGGTCTTGGCGCCGTACAAATTGGTTTCGCGCGAATTTAAAAAAGAGCCGTCGGTGATCAAAGTCAAAGATGCTGCAACCGTCGGCGGCAAAAAACTCATCCTCATGGCCGGCCCGTGTTCGGTGGAAAGTTATGAGGATCTTTTGTCCATCGCGCAGAAGGTGAAAAAGGCCGGGGCGACTGTCTTGCGGGGCGGGGCGTTTAAACCGCGCACCTCGCCGTATGATTTTCAGGGCTTAGGGGAGCAGGGGTTGAAGTTCCTCAAAGAGGTCGGGCAGGCCGTCGGGATCGCCACGATCACCGAGGTCATGGACCCGCGCGACGTGGCGTTGATCGACAAGTACGTGGATATGTACCAGATCGGCGCCCGCAACATGCAGAATTTCACCCTCCTTAAAGAGATCGGGATGACGCAAAAACCGGTCATGCTCAAACGCGGCATGAGTGCCACGATCAAAGAGCTCCTCATGTCGGCGGAATACATCCTCGCCAAGGGCAATTTTAATGTCGTTCTTTGCGAACGCGGGATCCGGACATTCGAGACCGCCACACGCAATACGCTCGATATCAACGCCGTGCCGGTCGTGAAACAGCTGACGCATCTGCCGATCATGGTCGATCCCAGTCATGCCACGGGACACTGGGGATTCGTCGGGAGCGCGGCCAAGGCCGCCGTGGCCGCGGGGTGCGACGGGCTCATGATCGAAGTCCATAATAACCCGGAAGAGGCCCTGTCCGACGGCGCCCAGTCGCTCATGCCGGAGAAATTCGCCAGTCTCGTTCAGGAATTGAAAGCCGTTGCTCAGGCCGTAGGCCGGGAAATTTAAACTTATGATCATGAATCTTCGCAGCACTTTGATGTTTCGCAGAGTGGCCATCATCGGCGTCGGGCTGATCGGGGGGTCCCTGGCCAAGGCGATCAAAAAGCATCGTCTGGCCAAGGAGGTTGTGGGCGTTTCGCAGGGACACGCGACATTGGCCACGGCGATGAAAGAGGGCGTGATCGATCAGGCGTACCATGATGTCGGGAAGGCCGTCGCCAACGCCGATCTTGTGGTCCTCGCCGCCCCCGTCGGGATTATTTCAGGAATGTTGTCGATGCTGGGGGAACACCTCAGGCGGGGCGCTATTGTCACGGATGTGGGGAGCGCCAAAGCCCAGATTGTGACGGCGGCCCAGAAATATTTGCCGGCGCATGTGTTTTTTGTCGGCTCGCATCCTCTGGCCGGCTCGGAAAAGCGCGGGGTGGAATTTGCCAGCGCCGAATTGTTTGAAAAGACCAGCTGTATCATGACCCCGACGGATAAGACGCACCGGGTCGCCAAGGAAAAGGTGAAACTGCTCTGGACCAAAGTGGGGGCCGCCGTCAAATTCATGCCGCCCGAGGAGCACGACAAGATTTTGGCGTATATCAGTCATCTGCCGCATATGATGGCGTACGCCCTTATGGAAACCATCCCGCCGGATTTCCTGGAGTACGCGGCGCAGGGATTGAAGGACACAACACGCATCGCGGCCTCCTCCCCGCCGATGTGGACCGACATCGCCCTGAGCAACAAAAAAAATCTCATCAAGTCGCTCGATGAATTGGTCAAGAATGTTTCCATCATCCGCAAGTTGATCAGCACCGGCGATCAAAAAAATTTGCAGAACATTTTCAAAGATGCCAAGACAAAACGCGATGGTCTTGCCTAAAATCTCTACATCTCAAAAGACGATTGTCATCACCATCGACGGACCTGCGGGCGCGGGGAAAAGCACCGTCGCCAAGGCCCTGGCCCGGCGGCTGGGGTTTTCGTATCTCGACACGGGGGCCATGTACCGGGCCATGACCTTAAAGGCCCTGCGCGCGAAGATCAACCTCGAGGATGTCGCGGCGCTGGTCGCGCTGGCGCGGAAAACTTCGATTGCCCTGGTGAGTGACGTCCGGCAGGGGTTGAAAGTCTTGCTGGACGGGGAAGACGTCGCTGAGGAGATCCGCAGCCTTGAGGTGACGAATAACACGTTTTATATCGCCCGCGCGCCCGAGATCCGCGAGATCATGGTTCGATGGCAGCGCGAGATCGGGGAGAAGCAGAATATTGTCACCGAAGGCCGGGACGTGGGGACGGTCGTTTTTCCGCAGGCCGCCAGGAAGTTTTATCTGGACGCGGATTTCGAAGAACGCGCCCACCGGCGGATCCGGGAATTGAACGACAAGGGAAAAACTTTTTCCGAGGAAGATCTTAAAAAAGAATTGCACGATCGCGATCAAAAGGATTTCACCCGCCGGGTGGGGCCGTTAAAAAAGGCGGAGGATGCCATTGTCATTGATTCCACCAACATGACGGTCGGCGAGGTTGTTGAAAAAATTATGGAGTACTTGTAAGGCGTGAAGCGTATTTCAAAAATTTGTAACGCCGTTCGTGAACCGGGCCACGTGAAGCGTATTTTGATTGTTCATACAGCATTTCTTCGCTTCACGCTTCACGAACAACGCTTCACGGATTAGAATTTTTGGCCCGCTTCACGATAGAAGTTTTCTCAACCATGGATCAATCACTCATCCGCAATTTTTCGATCATCGCCCACATCGACCACGGCAAGTCCACCCTGGCCGACCGTCTGCTCTTGTTTACCGGCGCCATCGACGAACGCAAGTTCAAAAATCAACTTTTGGACGACATGGATATCGAACGGGAACGCGGGATCACGATCAAGGCCTCGGCCGTGCGGATCGAGTATCAAGCCAAAGACGGCAAGACTTATGTCTTTAATCTGATCGACACCCCCGGGCACGTCGATTTTTCTTACGAGGTTGAAAAGTCGCTGCGCGCCTGCGAAGGGGCGCTTCTGGTCGTCGATGCCTCGCAGGGGGTCGAGTCGCAAACGGTCGCCAATTATTACCTCGCCATCGAAAACAATCTGGAAATCCTGCCCGTCATCAACAAAATCGACATCGCCAACATCGACCTCAATCACGCGAAGACCGAGATGGTCGAGGCGCTGGGGTTTAAGGAAGGCGATATCCAGCTGATTTCGGCCAAGGAGGGGATCGGCATCGATATCCTTTTTGAAAAGATCGTGAGCTTTATCCCCGCGCCGGACGGTGACGAAAACGCGCCCTTGCTGGCCTTGATTTTTGACATGAAGTACGACATTTACAAAGGGATCATCATTTATGTCCGCGTGATGGACGGGAATCTCAAGCCGGGGATGCGGATCAGGATGATGCACACGGGCAAGGAATTCTCCGTCGAGGAAATCGGCGTTTTTCGCCCTGAGCCGGTCAAGGTCAAGGGGCTGTCCTGCGGCGAGGTCGGCTATATCACCTGCAATGTCCATGAGCCGCGGGAAGTGAAGATCGGCGATACCGTGACCGACTTGGTCCATCCGGCCCAGCATCCTTTGCCGGGTTACCGTCAGCTGAACCCGCTGGTCTTCTGCGGGGTTTATCCCGTCAACTCCAAGGATTTTATGCCCCTGCGCGAGGCCATTGAGAAACTGCGGCTCAATGACCCCAGTTTTGTTTATGAGCTGGAAAGTTCTCAGTCGTTCGGCCACGGGTTTCGCTGCGGATTCCTGGGGCTGCTCCATATGGAGGTGGTTCAGGAACGTTTGCAGCGGGAGTACGACCTGAACCTGATCCTCACCACCCCCAACGTCCGTTACCATGTGATCAAGAAAGGGGGGGAGGATTTTTTCATCGAGAATCCGACCCAGCTGCCCGACGCCAGCGAACAGATGAAGATTGAAGAGCCTTACCTTGAAGTTTCGATCCTCACGCCGGTTGTGTCGATGGATCAGGTCATGGAACTGGCCAAACGCAAGCGGGGCAATTTTCAAAAAAGCGAATTTGTTTCGGACCGCATGCGTGTCATTTTTGATATCCCCTTGTCGGAAGTCATCGTGGATTTCAACGACCTGATCAAGTCGGCGACCCGCGGCTACGGCTCCATCGACTATAAATTCAAAGGCTATCATCCCGCGCAAATTTCCAAACTGGATATCCTGATCAATGATAAAGTTTGCGACGCCTTTTCCTGTTTAGTCCATAAGGACCGCGCGTATGACAAAGGCCTGGCCCTGGTGACGAAACTGAAGGACTTAATCCCGCAACAGCTCTTCGAGGTGAAGGTTCAGGCCACGTGCGATGGGCGCATCATTTCGAGCGCCAAGATCAAATCCGCCGGCAAAAATGTCACGGCCAAATGTTACGGCGGCGACATCACCCGCAAGCGCAAGCTCTGGGAAAAGCAAAAAGAGGGGAAGAAAAAACTGAAACAGATCGGGAACGTCGAGGTCCCGCAGGAAGCCTTTTTGGCGGCGCTCAAACTATGAACCCATTCGCGAACATTCAGTCCCATATTAAGAATCCGAAGTCGTCCGTGAGGGAATGGGTGGAGACCATTGTCATTGCCCTTCTCCTGGCGATCTTCATCCGGACGTTCTTTTTTCAGGCCTTCCGCATCCCCAGCGGTTCGATGCGCATGACCCTCCTGGAAGGCGATCACCTGATTGTCAACAAATTGTATTACGGAGCCAAGGTCCCGTTCACGTCGTACCGGCTTCCGGGGCTTGCGGATCCCCGGCGGGGGGACATCATCGTGTTCATCTACCCGGAGAACCCCAAACGGGATTTCATCAAGCGACTCATTGCCGTCGGAGGGGACACGGTTGAGATCAAGTATGGGGATATTTATATCAACGGCCAACTGGTCGAGGACCCCGTCATAAAAAATATTTATTACTATAACCGCGGAACCTACGGCGATATCAACAAAAAAGTCAGAGTTCCCGACGGGTATTACTTTGTCCTGGGGGACAACAGCGCCTCCAGCCATGACAGCCGGTTCTGGGGGTTTGTTTCGAAAGACGCGATCATCGGGAAAGCGGAGTTGATTTACTGGCCGCTGAATCGCATGCGGTTTATCCGGTAGGAGGTTTGCGATGCGCTGGACGCTGGTTTATGGAATATTCTTTTTGTCGGCATTGTTCTTTTTAGGATCTTGCGCGACCGCCGGACAAAATCCGGCAGCCCTGCCCCGGGAAAGCCGCGAAGACGTCGAATCCGCTCTGGGAACGGTTGTTGGCGCCGTGAGCGGCCGCGAGGTCAGCCGAAAAGAACTGGAGACATTAGGACGGCAGATCCAGACCAACGGCGAAACCCGGAGCGCCGTCGAGGCCATCACCAATTCGATGAGCGGAACCGCAGGCATCAAATACTGCCCCGTCGACGGCCAACGCTACAGCCCAAAATTCACGACCTGTCCGGTCCATCATACTGAGCTTAAGGAATTATAGAAAAGGGGGAAGACGGAATGAGCGTAAAACAACAAGAGATTCAAACGGAACGACCGGAAAACGCCACAGGACAGACATTGAATATATTTACCGCGACAGGTTTTTTTATCATCTCCTACTCGTTTTTAATATTGGAGTTGCTGGTGTCCCGCGTGATGAGTGCGGTATCCTGGTATCATTTTGCCTTCATGGCCGTCTCCATTGCTTTGTTTGGGATGACCCTGGGAGCCGTGATCGTTTTTAGAAACCGAAATTTCTTTTCTGCCCATGTTCATCATGTCCTCGCCGTATGCAGCATTCTCTTTTCTGTCAGTTGTTTGTTGCTATTGTTTGTTATCGCCAATAAACCCGTCTTTTATAATCTCTCGGGGGATTGGGATATTCAGTATGATTATAAGAATGTCTTTACCGTTTTTGGGGCGATCACGCTCCCGTTTATCTGCTTGGGAGTCTGCCTTTCCCTCATCTTCACCAAGTTTGCGGCTTCTGCGAACCGGATATACGGCATCAATCTCATTGCCTCCGCTTTAGGATGTTTGCTGTTCATCCCGTTCATCAATTACTGCGAAGCTAATAATACCTTTATTGTCATTGCCTTCTCGGGTCTGATAGGAGCGTTTTGTTTCTTGAAAGTTTTTGAAACCAGCCGTTTGAGAGTCGTGACTCTTGTTCTGGCCGGGTTGACGGCAGGTGCGCTCATTGTGAATCTTAATTCCGGGTTTCTGGATTTTCATTGGACGAAAGGGCGTAAGGATGCAAAAACGATATATAAAAACTGGAATGCCTTTTCCTACCTGAGGGTGTTTGCCAGGGAGAATAAAGTCCCGTTTGGATGGGGGTTCAGTCTTACGAAAAGGGATGAAATTCTCAAGATGAAGGTCGATCAGGTCTACCTTGACATCGACGGGATTGCAGGGACGACGATGGCCCGTTTTGACGGCGATATTGCCAAAATCAAATTTCTTAAATATGACATCACGGCGTTGCCTCATTATCTGGTCCGGGACGCGGACATGCTGGTGATTGGAGTCGGGGCAGGGAGGGATATCCTGACGGGATTGGCCTTTGAACAGAAATCGGTGACCGGGGTGGAGATCAATGAAGGGATTCTCTATATTCTCAATACCCTTTTCGGGGAATTCAGCGGGAATCTTGTCCAGAATCCCAGGGTCCGTTTTGTTAATGATGAGGCCAGGAGTTATGTCGCCTCTTCAGGACGGCAGTATGATCTTATTCAGATTTCCCTGATTGATACCTTTGCCGCTTCTTTGGCCGGCGCCTATGCCCTGACGGAGAACGGACTTTATACACAAGAGGCTTTCAGAACTTATTTAACTCACCTGAACGACGACGGGTTTTTAAGTGTTTCCTATTGGCATCATCCCAATCAACCGCAGAATATTTTGCGAATAACGGGCATCGCTGACCGCGCGCTGCGCAGTTTGAACGAGCAAGAGACCCGCAAACATCTGGTCATCATTCACAAAGACGGTCAGTATGACGGGTTGGGGGTGTCGACGATTCTGGTAAAACGCGGGGCATTCACCGGCGCAGAACTGCTCAAGGTCAAAGAGTTTTGTGACGAAATGGGTTTCGAAATCATCTTGAGTCCGGACGTTGCAAAAGATCCGGTCTTCGCCCAAATGAGTGATCCCAATGACGTGTCTCATCTCGTCGCGACGTATCCTCTCAATATCAGCACGCCGACGGATGACAAACCATTTTTTTTCTTGATTGAGAAGATCGATATTAAGAGTGTCGTCAAATTATTCACAACTTTTGATTTCGGCGCGGTGGCAATCTTATTTTATCTTTTGGTTTTGATGACCGTGTTAACGCTTGTCTTCATTATTGTCCCCTTGCGGAAGAATATGACGGCTGGTGGAAATACGATGCTTTTGCCGTTTTCATTTTATTTCAGTCTGATCGGGTTGGCGTTTATGTTCGTTGAGATTTCGCAAATGACGAGACTGAGTTTGTTTTTAGGGCATCCGATTTACAGCCTGGCCGTCGTCCTGTTCTCTCTTTTGCTCAGCAGCGGGGTGGGGAGTTATGTTCTAGGGCGTATCGATCGGGAGAAGGCCGTTTCATTTTATCTTCTTTCCTTTATTGTCCTCTCGGTGAGTTATGCCACGATAACCCCTTTTGTCCTGGAGAATTTTTCGCGGTTCGCGATTTCGGTCAGGCTTATGATCGCAGTCTTTATGATTGCGCCGCTGGGATTTTTTATGGGGTCGTTCCTCCCGC
>CAYHZK010000004.1:0-29240 GCA_964361085.1 uncultured Planctomycetales bacterium | reverse complement strand
CGCGTCGCCCAGGCCACTCCGCACCCGCAGTTTTCCAATTGTCTGCAATGTCACGCGCCCGCTCTCCCCGGCGGCGGCAAAGACGTCGGGAGCGCCTGGCAGGGATTGAAAGAGCCCCAACGGGGAGACCGGTGGACGACGTTGTCTCCTCCGACGGTCCCGCACCGGATTTTTATGCGGGAAAACTGCCTGTCCTGCCACGGGCCGGAGAACCCCAACATGCGCCTGAGGACCAGTCATCCCGAGCGGACAAGCTGCCTGCAGTGTCATGTCCCGGATTATGAAAAGGAGTTTTAGGTGGACAATCTGAGGCCGCTGCAACTGACACTGGAAGACGGCAGGAGGGCCCTGGGCGTTCATGTCCTGGAAAAAGGACACAAGCTGCGCGAAAAATACGGGAAATTTATCGATCACGAAACCGTGTTAAAAATCCTGAATGACCCGGAATTTGTCCGGTATCCGACGAGGCTTGTCTTTGATTCGTCCAAACCGGAAACGGGGATGTTCGCGGCGGTGGAAAAGACGGGGGCTGATCCCGATGAGGGTTACGTCATATTTGTGCACGAATATTTTAAAGGACGCGATGGCGATCTGCCGGCAATTATTTTTTATCATCTGGTCACGGTCAACTACGGCGATTTCGCCACATTTAATGAAGCGGAAGAATTCGGTTCGGCGGCCCTGGGGATGGACAAGGAATATTATTATCAGTATCTATGCCGTTTAGCCGACCAGATGCTTTAACAAAAACAGCGCGACGCCTGTGGCCGATAAATTCCGATTCATAAAAGCGATCATTCCACCCCCGGAATGGCTGATGCCGGTTGCCTTTATTTTAGGGGTTTTCCTGGGAATCGTTTTGATCATTCTACGGATATCCAATGCCGTGGCTTATCTGTCCGATGACCCCAGGGCCTGCATCAATTGTCACGTCATGTTCCCTCAGTACGAGACGTGGCTGCATTCAAGTCATCGGGAAAAAGCGGCCTGCAACGATTGCCATGTGCCTCATGGATCCATCATCAAAAAATATTTTTTTAAAGCAGAGGATGGGTTGCGTCATGCGACAATTTATACCTTGCGAAAGGAACCGCAGGTTATTCGCATGCACGAATCGGGCCGGAGAGCGGTGCAATCGAATTGTATCCGGTGTCACGGGGAACTGCTCGAGGAAGTCAGTCTCATTCACGGGGACGATGACCGGTATGTCAGCGGAGACGGGACATTGTGCTGGCAATGCCATCGGGAAGTTTCTCATGGGAGCGTCAGGAGCCTGGCGGCGACCCCGTATTATCAAGTCCCTCGCCTGCCCGACAGTGCGCCGGATTCCTTGAAGCCTTTGCGTGATTTTTTGGAAGAATCGGTTTTACCGGGAGAGGAGAATCATCATGAGTAACTGGAAAGATTTTATACGCCGGAATCCGTGGGCAGCCTGGGGACTTTTTATTGCGACGGCCATGGTGGTTGCTTTGGCGGGGCTTTTAGGCGTATCGATTATGGAGCGCCGGGTGGAGATGAAAAGCGCGGTTCGGCAGTTTCAGCCTGTCCCGGAGATGGAGACAGATTCATCGGTGTGGGGGCGGCAATTCCCCCGGCAATATGACCGCTATTTACAAACCAGGGAAATGGATTTTTTGAGCCGCGAGGGCGGCAATGTGCCGATTGATATGCTGGAACGCGATCCCCGTCTGGTTGTGTTGTGGGCGGGCTATGCTTTTAGCAGGGATTATAATCAGGGCCGGGGGCATTACTATGCGATCGAAGATGTTCAGAAGACATTGCGCACCGGGATTTCTCAGCCCATGACGTGCTGGACCTGTAAAAGTCCGGCTGTGTTGCGGAAAATGCAGGATCAGGGCGTTGGGGAGTTTTATAAAGGCAAATGGAAAGATGGAGTCAAGGATGTTGTTCATGCCATCGGTTGTCTGGATTGCCATGACCCCCAGACCATGAAACTGAGGATCTCCCGCCCCGCCTTGAAGGAGGCGTTGGAACGTCAGGGCCTGGATGTGAGCCAACTGAACCATCAACAAATGCGCTCCCTCGTTTGCGCTCAATGTCACGTCGAATACTACTTCAAAGGTGAAGGGAAATATTTAACCTTCCCTTGGGATAAAGGATATAGTGTTGAAGAACTGTAGAGTTATTATGACGAGGCGCAGTTTAAAGACTGGGTACACGGACTTTCGAAAGCCCCGATGCTCAAAGCGCAGCATCCGGATTATGAAGTGTATCTGGCCGGCATTCACGCCCAGCGGGGGGTGGCCTGCGCGGATTGTCATATGCCGTATCGACGGGAAGGAGGCGAAAAGTTTACAGACCACCACATCCAGAGTCCATTAAATAATATCGCCAATTCCTGTCAGGTCTGCCATCGTGAAAGCGAAGAGACGCTGCGGCAGAATGTTTTTGAACGTCAGGATAAAATCCGTGAATTGCGCTTGAAAGCGGAGGATATTCTGGTGCGGGCGCATGTGGAGGCCAAGGCGGCGTGGGATGCGGGGGCAGGCGAGGACGAGATGAAGAATGTTTTACAATTGATCCGCAAGGCTCAGTGGCGCTGGGATTTTGCCGCGGCCGGGCATGGATCGTCGTTTCACGCTCCCCTGGAAATCATGCGCATCCTGGGTCACGCGATTGATCTCGCCCAGCAGGCGCGGCTGGAACTCAACACGATTCTTATCAAACGCGGCGTTGCCTTGCCGGTTGCCATGCCGGACATTTCCACGAAAGAAAAAGCCCAGAGCTATATCGGGCTGGACATGCCGGCCTTTATTCAGGAGAAGAAAGAGTTTTTGGAATCTTTAACAGGTCGTGAAAAATAAAGGAGGCGGGATATGTTCGGTTTGGGATTTCCGGAATTGATCGTTATCTTTCTTGTGATCCTGCTTTTGTTCGGCGGGAAGGCCTTGCCGGATATCGCCAAGGGGTTGGGCCAGGCGATCCGGTTGTTCAAAAAGGAAGTCAAAGGGATCAAGGAAGGCCTCGAGGAGGAAACCGGGGCGGGCGACACGGCGGCCAAGGATCAGCAACAGAAGACGCCGGGGAAAGACGACTCTCACGACTTCGACCCCCATGCGCCCCGTCCGGATTGGCGGCCCAAAAGCGAGCCTCCGTCCGACAAAGCGTAAGCGAGCCGAAGGGACACACATGACAGTAAAAGATTTGCGGCTCCCGCTCAGCGAGCATTTGGAAGAGATACGCCGGCGATTGCTGGTCGTCGTCCTGGCGTTTGCCGTTTTTTCGGGGGCGGCGTTTTATTTTATGGACGACATCCTGGCGTGGCTGAAAATCCCCGGGGGAACTGATCTGGGGACGCTGGCTGTCTTTAGCCCGACCTCGGCCATCCTGACGTTTTTGAAGATGGCTTTTTTTTTCGGGCTGGTCTTTTCTCTCCCGGTCTTGTTGTATGAAATCTGGATGTTCATCCGCCCGGCGTTAACGGAGTCGATGGGCTGGTTTGGGGTTTTATTCATTATTTTGGGGACGGGGCTTTTTTGGGCCGGCGCCGGATTCAGTTTTTATTTTTTGATCCCCGCGTCCCTGAAATTTCTTTTGAGCCTTGGCCGGGGAGAACTGCAGTTCATCATTTCTCTGGATTCCTACATCTCGTTTGTCCTTTTATTCATGCTGGCGGGCGGGGCGATCTTTCAAATACCGCTTCTGGCGTTCTTTCTGGCAAAAGTGAATCTGTTGACGCCGGAGATGATGATCCGTCATTGGAAACTTGCGGTCGTGGTGTCTTTCATCGCCGCCGCCCTGGTCACGCCGACCCCGGACATCGTCAACATGCTCATTCTGGCGCTGCCGATCCTGCTCCTTTACGGGGTTTCCATCGGCATTGTGACGATGGCGAAACCAGCGCCGGCGCCGCAGTCGTGAGCAGCCCCGTTATCCCTGACGGCGCAACCTGCGTTTTTCCCGGCGTTCCTGTCTGTCGCTGCGGTTTTCCTCCCGACGGGCCTGCCAGTACGTCTTTATTCTCTCCCGCTTTTGTTCCTGCGTGAGATTGGGGTCATTCCCGATCTGTTCCATGGTATTCATATTCTCGAGATGGCGCTGCTTGGCTCGTTCGACGGCCTGGAGGTACTCATTTTCAGCCTCGCTGAGGATTTTTTGCCTTTGCTCCGCCGTGAGGTTGCCGTTGGCGTTGAGTCTTTCCTGAAGATGCGCGATCCGTTCCCGGTGGATTTGCTCCCGGAACGCCAGGTTTCCCCCAAACTGGATATTGCGGTAATTGATCATATTGCTGAGCTTTTGCTCCGGGGGGAGATCTTTGAGGCCCTTGCGAAATTCCCGGGTTTCCCGGCGCTGCTGCTCGCGATGGGTCTTGATTTTTGTTTTTTGTTCATTCCAGAAACCGTCTTGCCCCGCCGGTTCCGCCAGAACACTCAGAGGCGCGGCCAGGAAAACAACGAAAAACGTCAGCATCATTTTGGAAATCATAAAACAGCTCCTTTCCTGATCTGTGGGTTAGTTAATCCACACCTTTAAACACGCCTTCCTGATATTTGTTCCGGCAGAAAAAATAATTTACGGATCGCCCCGCGGGTAGATTTATGAAAGGGGTTCGAGTATAATGGGAAACCAATGCCTATCCTTTCCGATAAAAATTTTTATTTCCCTGAAGTCCGCGTTGTGGAGGCCTCGGCGGGTTCGGGCAAAACCTATTGCCTGGCAAGGCGCTTTGTCGAGCTTCTTTTAGGCCGGGACCAGCAAGTTCCTCTGCGCAATATCCTCGCGATCACCTTCACGAATAAAGCCTCCTTTGCCATGAAGGGGAGGATCCTTGAGTTTCTCAAGAAAATTGCGCTCAATGTCCTCTCTCCGTCGGAAGAGGCGGATATTTTAGGCCCTGTTGGCCTGACGCAGGCTCAGGCCAGAGAACGGGCCTTTGTCATCATGGAGGAGCTGATTCATCAGTATAATTTCTTCCAGGTTCAAACCATCGACAGCTTTATCAACGCCATTTTGTCGGGATGCGCGTTTAAGATCGGGCTCTCGGCGGGATTCAAGATCAAGCGCAATTTCGGAGAGTTTCTGGAATACGGCCTCGATTCTGTGCTCGAACAGGTGACCGAAGACAAGGAGGTCTATGAGCTTTTTTCACGTTTCCTGCACCAGTATCTTTTTCTTGAAAACAAGCCGGGATGGTTTCCCAAGAAAGATATCCTGGGCCTTTTAGGCGCCTTATACCAGCAGGGGAACACTTATGGGGTGGACTTTACGGTTTCTGACATCAAGGGCGAGGAGCCGATCATCCGTAAGAAAAAGATTATGGCCCTGCTGCGGCAGCTGCGCGACATGCTGCCTAAGGGGACCGATGCCCGGTTTGTAAAATCGTTAGACGGCTTTCTCGGCCGCTATACCGACGGCTTTGATTTCGATGAGGTGTCGGACTATCTGTCGCGCGACGAGGTCCCCGTGAAAAAAGGCACCGAGGTATCCCGGGAGCTTGAAAGACTTTGGAGTGATGTCAACACGCGTCTGCGGCAATTGAGCGAGGTCGAGGCGTACTCGCTGTTTAACCCTTACGTCGAGATTTTCAACCGGATCAGCGTCGATTTTTATCAACGGGCGGCCCAGGAGGACGTCCTGTTCCTCCCGGAACTCAACCGCCGGGCGAGGGCCCTGTTCGACGAGGGGATGGTGACCGTCGAGGAATTGTATTACCGTCTGGCGACACGGTTCCGTCATTATCTGGTCGATGAATTTCAGGACACAAGCCTGCTGCAGTGGCAGAATTTATACCTGATGATTGAAGAAGCGCTCTCAAGCGGCGGGTCGTTTTTTTACGTCGGGGACAAAAAGCAGGCGATTTACGGATTCCGCGGGGGCGAGGTCCGGCTGTTTGAGGAGGTGAAGGCGCAGTTTTCTCACTTTAACGTCCGCGTGGAGGAATTGAGGACCAACTACCGCAGCCAGAAGGCCCTGGTGGAGTTTAATAACCGGGTGTTTTCCACCGGCAACCTGCGGCGGTTTATGGCCCAGCTCGCCGAGCAGGAAAAGGATGAATTCTTTTTAACCCCGGATGACATGGCCGACGTCGAGCAAGTCTTTCACTCCGCGGTCCAGCAGGTTTGTCCGCCGGGCGGGCGGAGGATGGCGGGGAAGGACGGCGGTTACGTGAAGATCGAATATGTCGACGGCGAGAAGAAAGATGACCGGGATGACGAAACCCGGGAGAGGCTTATCGCCCTGATTCGCGCCTTAAGAGAGCGTTTCAGCTGCCGGCAGATCGCGATCCTGACGCGCAGCAACCAGGAGATTGAGGCCGTCACGTCATGGCTCATGGCCGAAGGGATTTCGGTTGAATCCGAGCGCACCCTTAATATCAAAGAAAATGTGTTGATTCAGGAGCTCCTGAGTTTTTTAAAATTCCTGGACTCGCCCGTCGACAATCTGAGCCTGGCGCGGTTTTTGGCCGGCGA
The DNA here is from genome assembly GCA_964361085.1 of uncultured Planctomycetales bacterium. GTDB lineage: Bacteria > Omnitrophota > Gorgyraeia > Zapsychrales > JANLHA01 > CAYHZK01. Next base: position 22,809 of record CAYHZK010000004.1, on the reverse strand, counting down.
TATTTTTGCCGCCGTGAGCGGTCTGGACAAGGCCCGGGTGCACGCGTTTTTGTTTGGTCTGCGGGAGCGCATGGAGCAGGAAAAGGATTTTGCCGTTTATATGGCCCTGCGCGAAGAATTCGGCGAGCTGTGGGAGGGATACTTCGCAGAGTTTTTTAAGAGTGTCGGGTTGTTTCCTCTTTATGAATTGACGGTGAGCGTGATCGGGCGTTTTCGGATTTTGCAAAATTTCCCCGACCAGCAGGGATTTGTGATGCGTTTTCTGGAATTGCTCAAAGCCGGGGAAGAGGAATACCGCGATCTCCATTCTTTTCTTGAGAACTTTGAAGCGCTGGACAATGAGGATCTGTTTGTCAACGCGGTCGACAGCGATTCGCTGAAGATCCTCACGACGCACAAGGCCAAGGGGCTGGAGTTCCCGGTTGTGATCATCCCGTTTTTGGGGATGAAGATCCATGGGGCCAGCGGCGGAGCGTTGGGACAGCAGTCGTACATCCTGGATCATCAGGGGCGTTCGTTGCAGCTCGTGCGCATCAAAAAGAAATACCTCAAATTTTCCGGGCGGCTTTACGAAATCGAACGCAGGGAGCGTGTCCGCTCTTTTATCTCGGAACTCAATAATATTTATGTGGCCCTGACCCGGGCGGAGCGGGAGCTGTACGCCTTTATCCCGGCCAAGGTCGGCAGCAGCAGGAATATGCTTGCCGCCCTGATGCCGGCGGATCTTCTTGAAAACGGCAGTCCCGGAGGGGCCGCTGAAGCCGCCGGGACGCCTTTCCGGCAGCAGCTGCCGTTGCCGGCTTCGGAGTATCATGACTGGATCGGATTCCTTAAAGAGGAATTTCTCGACCTTGACCGCGTATATCGCCGGGAAAAGATTTTAAAAGGCAAGGTCATCCATTTCGCGCTCGCGCAGATCCCGCGAATTGAAAAAGGCGGCAACGATGAACTTTTGCGGCGGGCGCTGGAAAAGGCCCGACAGCAGTATCCCCTGATGAAGGATGTCGCGTCTTGCGAAGAGGTCCTGGATAAAATTTTCTCCACACCGGCCTTCCGGCCGTTTTTTGAGGGCGGGGACGGCGAGGTTTATCTCGAGCAGGAGATCGTCACCCCCGAAGGTCACACCCGCCGCGTCGACCGGCTCATTGTGAAAAAAGACGAGGTGTGGGTTGTGGATTACAAAAGCTCGCGCGAGGCAGCCGGCGATTATCAAAAACAGGTGACGGAATACATGGCCATGGCGGCCGGGATTTATCCGCGGCATCGCGCGCGCGGATTTTTGCTGTATCTGGACGAGTGCCGGGTGGAGGAGGTGTTTTAAAGCGTATTGCGTATCTCGTAGTTCGTATTTCGCGAAATACGTAATACGCGATACGAGATACGGAACACGATGTGACTTATGATTTCAAATAAAATCACGACTTACAGTTTCTGTGAGAGTTTTATCCCGCGCCTTGTGGATGACCTGGAAGAGATTCATCTTGCGGGAGGGAGCGATCTCAGCAGGCTTGCGATTGTCTTCGGCGGCCGGCGGCCGGCGCTGTTTGTCAAGCGCGAGCTGGCCCGGCGGCTTAAAAGAAACTTTTTCCCGCCGCGGTTTTTTACAATCGACGAGTTCATCGCCTATACCGTGCGCAAAAACGAAGACTTCGAAGGTTCGCGGGATTTGGATCAGTGTTATCTGCTGTATAATCTGGCCCGCGAAAAGTGTCCGCAACTCCTGAAAGGCCGCGAGACCTTCGCGCGGTTCCTCCCCTGGACGAGGGAGATCCTCAGTTTCATCGACCAGCTGGATTTGGAACATGTCCCTGACGAAAAATTGAGCGCCATCGGGGCCAACGCGCGGATCGGGTACGCCGTGCCCGACGACATCAATCGTCTCCTTGAAAATATCATTGTCCTCCGCCGGGCCTGTCATGAACACATGTCGCAAAAGAAAATTTATTCGCGGGGATTTCAATATCTGCGGGCGGCACAGGGGATCGCGCGGGCCGATTTCGGCGAATTTGAGAAAATCTTTTTCTGCAATTTTTTTTACTTGAACCGCAGCGAAGAGGCGGTCATCAAGAATCTTTATGACAGGGATCTGGCGCGGATGTTTTTTCAGGGGGATGACCGGCGCTGGCCGGTTTTGGAGCGCGCCGCCGGGATTTTTGACCAGCCGATCCGCGAGGGGAAAAGCGTTGTCCCGGCGTCTTTTCAGCTCAAACTGTATTCCGCCTTCGACGGGCATTCGCAGGTCGGGATGGTAAGGGAGATCTTGAAAACCATCCCCGCTCTCGATAAAACCGTCATTGTCTTACCCAACCCGGATCACATCATCCCGCTTTTGTCCGAGATCACCAGCCAGGTCGGGGAATTCAATATCTCGATGGGATATCCGCTGCAGAGGAGCTCCCTGTATTCGCTTCTGGAATTCATTTTCAAGGCCCAGCTGTCGCGAAAGGATGGCATGTATTACAGCCGCGATTACCTGCGCGTTTTGAGGCATCCTCTCGTTAAAAATCTGGATACCGGACGCGGCGGGGCGGTGGCCCGCGTTCTGATTCACAAAATCGAGGAGATGCTGAACGGAGTGATTCCCTCGACGGTCACGGGGAATCTCTTTGTCGCCTTGCGGGATATCCTTGATCTCGACGAGCTTTACCTCCTGGCGCAGGAAACGCTGCGGCGGATGGGGATCATCATCACCCTGCCGGAGCTTCAGGGCGCGATGCGGGATATTCACGCTCTCGTCTTTGAAGGCTGGGAAGGGATTGAAAATTTTTCCGGCTTTGCCGGTGTCCTGGGCCGGTTTTTTGACGCGATGCTCAAAAAAAGTTCGCTGAGTCAATATCCGCTCAATCTCAATATCGTCGACCGGATCATGGATATCAAGGAGGAGATCGAGAATGTCAGCTTTTGCGGGGAGCGTTTTTCTCCGGAGGAGATTTTTAAAATCTTTGCGGCGAAGATCGAACGGGAGATCGTCGCGTTTGCCGGCTCGCCGCTCAAGGGCTTGCAGATCCTGGGGCTTTTTGAGACCCGTTCGCTCAATTTCGATCACGTGATTGTGCTGGACGCCAATGAAGGGGTCTTGCCACGGTTGAATGTTTACGAGCCGCTGATCCCGCGCGAGGTCATGATCAGCCTCAACCTCGACCGGCTGGAAGAGGAGGAGGAAATCCAGCGGTATCAGTTCATGCGGCTTATCTCGTCGGCCAAAGAGGTGCATCTTGTCTTCGCCGAGAACGCGGAAAAGGAAAAAAGCCGTTTTATCGAGGAGCTGCTGTGGGAGGAGGAAAAAAAACAGGGCCGCATGGGGGCGGTCGCCGCTATTTTCCCCTGTTTCAATGTGAAGGTCGCGACACGGGCCGCCGGGGTTAAGAAGACGCCGGAGATGATTGAGTTCTTGAGAAAATGCCGCTTTTCGGCCTCGAGCATCAACACCTATCTGCGCGATCCGCTGGAATTTTATTACAGTTATGTTTTGGGGTTGAAAGAAAAAGAGGATCTCCTCAATGAGCCGGAAAACCGCGAGGTGGGGATGTTTGTGCATGAGTTTTTGGAGGAGGTCTTCAAACCGATGGTCGGAGGCAAACCTGTCCTCGATGAGAAATTCCAATTTTATTTTCAAAGCGTGCTCGAGGAGCGGTTCGACCGGACCTTCGGCAAGGGAAAGCGGGCGGACGCCTTTTTGCTCAAGACGGTTCTCAAGGCGCGCATGGCGCGTTTTTTAGAGAATGAGACGGCCAACCCCCTGCGTCAGATCCGGGAAATCCTTTTTGTCGAGAAGCGGTTTGAAGACAGGATCCCCTTGTCCTGCGGGGAGATGAATTTCGTGTACCGCATCGACCGCGTGGACCGTCTCATCGACGGGACGGTGATGATCTTGGACTACAAAACCGGCAGTGTGGATCCCATGCCGAAGGCCATTGACCGGATCGAGACAATGGAGTTGTCCCGCGAAAGAATCGCCGAGCAGGTGGTTTCGTTCCAGGTCCCGCTTTATTTTTATTATCTGAACAAATATTTTAAGGATGAACCGGTCAATGCCGCTTACTATAATCTGCGGACGCTTGAAATGAATTTTTTTATCGACCGCAAAATGACCTTCGAGCGCGACCGGATCAACAGCGCGTTTTTAAGGGCGCTGGACCATGTCATGACGGAGATTTTAAATCCCGAAATCCCTTTTACCTCTGGCCAAGAGTGAGGAGACTCTATGCTGACTCTCAACGACGATGAGGTTCGCACCCTGGACGTTTTCCGGCCCCTGCCGAAATTTTCAACCGTGTCTTTCAAAGGCCTGATTCAGGACCGCGTCCGGCATTTTGAGGCGGTGCGCGAGGAGGAAACCCTGACGATCCTCGCGACGGCGATCATCCGCAAAGAGGAGAAGTTTCTCTGGGAGTCCTGCGAAGACCTGCTGAAGCGCAGCGCTGAGGACGCCGCGGCCCAGGTCAGCGGCGTCTATCGCTTCGATATGCTGAGTTTCAATGTTCACCGGGAAATCAACGCGTTCAACCCTCAGGACCTGTCGCAGATGATCGTCAATCACAGCCGTAAATTGAAAATCGGTGAGGAGCGGTTTATCAAATACAGTTCCAGTTTCGGCATGATCAAAAAGCTGGCTCATGAGGACTGGGGGAAGGTCGTGCTGCGGTCCTTCGTCGAGGTCTTTAACAAGGAACCGGCCCAGCTGGACTTGACGGTCAAACAGCTCATGGCCGTGCCGGTCCCACAGCAGGGTCTTAAGGTTTTGGTGATCCATGATCTGAGCCTGGAGCCTGTTTTTAACCGCGACAACGCCGGGCAGCAGGAACGGATGCAAAAACTGCGGAATAAACAGGCGGACCTTTTTGAATCCCGGCCGGACGTTTATCTCATCGATAAAAACGGGTGCGTCGAATTATGATCCAGGTTCAAGTCGTTGACCTCATCGTCGAGGCGGTCTTGCTCCTTTTTGTGCTGGCCTGCGTGCGGATCCTGTTTCACTACGGCCAGAAATTGGCCAAACTGAACTTGGAAAACCGCTCGTTGATCCTTCTCCTTTACTTCGTTATCTTCTATGGCTACTGCGACATCATGGAGTCCATCATTAACAGTGAAGTCGACGTGCATGTCACAGACGTTCGGCAGGAAGCGCGGAAACCCTCATCATTAATCCCTCCCGGGAATCAGGTCACCCCGCCATTTCCGTGATTGACGCTCTTGGGCATTTGTGATAGTTTATTGCGTTATGAAAGAGCGACTTGCCCGCATTTATGACAATATCGCCGGCATTTGCCGACTAGTGGGCCGCGATCCCGCGGAAATCACCCTAGTCGGCGTCACCAAATATTCCGAGTCCGCCAGAATCCAGGAGGCCCTTGATTGCGGCCTGGCTCATATCGGAGAAAACAGGGTGCAGGACGCCCAGCAAAAATTTTCGCTCCTTAAATTTCCGGCCGGGGTTACCAAACATCTGCTTGGCCACCTGCAGACCAACAAGGTCAAGGTGGCGGTGGGGCTTTTTGACCTGTTTCAGTCCGTGGACAGTCTGCGTCTGGCTGAAGAGATCGAAAAGCAGGCCGCGAAGCTCAACCGCACCGTCGATATTCTCATTCAGGTCAATTGCTCCGGGGAGGAGCAGAAGTCCGGCGCGTCCAAGCCCGAGGCCCTTGATCTCATGGATCGCGTGGCCGACCTTGAGCATGTCCGGATCAAAGGCCTGATGACCATGGCCCCGTTAACCGAGGATAAAACTTTAGTCCGGCAGGCGTTCCGGGACCTGCGTCTCATTCGCGATCAGGCGGTTCCTTTATTAAAGAGGAAGGGACGCGGCGAGATGAAGTATCTTTCGATGGGCATGAGCCAGGATTATGAGATCGCCCTGGAAGAGGGAGCCACCATGCTGCGCATCGGGAGCGCGATTTTTGGAAAATAAGAAAGCGCGTGAAGCGATCTTGCTGATACGCTTGAGTGTGGCGAGGTAAGCGATATGTCAAACATCGGGATCATCGGCGGCGGCAACATGGGGGCGGCTATTGTCGGCGGCCTTTTTAAGAAGTATCGGGTCATGGTCTGCGAAAAAGATCCGGCCAGGGTCCGGTTGCTTAAGAGAAAATTTAAGGTCACCGTCGCCGATTTGGAGCCGGTGGCGCGGGAATGTTCCGTTATTATTCTCGCCGTCAAACCGCAGGATTTTGAAGATGTCTTGGCCCGTATTAAAAATTTTGTGACTCCCAAGAAACTGATTGTTTCGATTGCCGCGGGCATTACGACTCCTTTCATTCAGGAACGGTTGGGTCCCAAAACCCGCGTTGTCCGGGCGATGCCCAACATGCCGGCGATGATCGGCGAAGGGATGACCGCCGTGGCCCGGGGCGCCCACGCGCCCGCCGGTGATGTGCGGGCCGCCCGCCGGATTTTTTCCTGCATCGGCGATGTTGTGGTTGTCGGTGAGAATTTGATGGACGCCGTGACCGCGGTCTCCGGCAGCGGGCCGGCGTACGTTTTTCTTTTCGCGGAATGTTTTTTGAAAGCGGCGGGCGATTTGGGGCTGGACGCGAAGCTCGTTGAGCAGCTTGTTAAGAGCACCTTGCTGGGCAGCGTGCATCTCCTGACGGGGCAAAAAGAAGACGCCGCCGCTTTGCGCGCCCGGGTGACGTCCAAAGGCGGCACCACCCAGGCGGCGATGGATGTGTTTGTGAACCATAAAATTCTAGAAACCTTTCAACAGGCCTTGAAGGCGGCTAAGACGCGGGCCCGGGAATTAGCGAGGAGGTAGGGATATGGCTAAGGTCGGGATTTTTGGAGGGAGCGGGCTTTACAAAATCGAAGGTTTGGAAAAGATGGATCAGGTTTCTCTCTTGACCCCCTTCGGGCAGCCGTCGTCCAATTTCATCACCGGACGGCTCGACGGTGTGGACGTGGTTTTTTTGCCGCGGCACGGCAAGGATCACACGATCTCGCCGTCCGAGGTGAATTGCCGGGCCAATATTTTCGGGATGAAAAAGCTCGGCGTGCAGGCGATCGTTTCCGTGTCGGCCTGCGGCAGTTTGAAGGAAGAGATCAAGCCGATGGATTTCGTGGTGCCGGACCAGTTCATCGATTTGACAAAGGGGCGTCAGGCGAGTTTTTTTGTGGGCGGCGTCGTCGCGCATGTCTCCCTCGCCGATCCCTTTTCTCCCGAACTCCGCCATATCCTGATCGACTCGGCCAGGGCGGCGGGCCTGGCTGTTCACGGTCGCGGGACCTACATCAATATGGAAGGCCCGCAGTTTTCAACACGGGCGGAATCGAATCTTTACCGCTCGTGGGGGATGGATATCATCGGCATGACCAACGCCACCGAAGCGAAGCTCGCGCGGGAAGCCGAGATTTCTTACGCGACACTGGCGGCGGTCACGGATTATGATTGCTGGCGGGAAGCGACCGAGGATGTGACGGTCGAGATGGTGATCGCCAACCTTCACAAAAATGTCGACAACGCCAAGAAGATTTTGAAGTCCGCGATCCCGGCCATCGGCGCCTTGAAGGATTTCAGCGCGAACGGCGCCTTGAAATACGCGGTCCTGACGCCGAGGAACGCGATCAATGAAAACAAGAAAAAAGAATTGGAATTTTTTTAAATGGATTATCAGCAGACGGTCAATCTCCCGCAGACAGATTTTTCGATGCGCGCCGGCCTGGCGCAAAAAGAGCCCCAGCTTCTGGCCCAATGGGAAAAGGACGGGCTTTACGCTAAAATCCGCGCCAACTCCGCCGGGAAGAAAACGTTCACCCTCCACGACGGGCCGCCCTACGCCAACGGCAACATCCACATCGGGCACGCCCTCAATAAAATCCTCAAGGACATGATCGTCAAGATGAAGACCATGCAGGGGTTCGACAGTCTGTATGTGCCGGGCTGGGACTGCCACGGCCTCCCGATTGAGCATCAGCTTTTTAAGGATTTGAAAAAGCGCAAGTCCGAGGTCGACAGCCTTGAGTTCCGCAAAAAGGCGCATGAATACGCGATGAAATACGTCGGGGTCCAGCGCGAGCAGTTCAAGAGGCTCGGGATTTTCGGCGAATGGGACAATCCGTATTTGACCCTCGCTCCCGAATACGAATACTGGATTTTGAAATCATTTTTGCGGCTGCGTGAGGCGGGATACATTTATCGCGGGCTTAAACCCGTCAACTGGTGCAGTCAATGCGAGACCGCGCTCGCCGAGGCCGAGGTTGAATACGAAAACCATACCTCGCCGTCGGTGTATGTGAAGTTCAGGGTGAGCAACCCGCAGGTCTTTCAATTTCTGCCGTCAGGCAAATCTGTCCATCTTTTGATCTGGACGACGACCCCCTGGACGCTCCTGGCCAACGTGGCCGTGGCGGCGCATCACGCTTATCAGTATGTTTTTGTTGATACGGGGAGTGAGGTTTTGATCGTTGAGAAATCTTTGAGCTCGGCGGTGCTGGAAAAGGCTGGCGTCACGGATTTTAAAATTATCTCGGAGACCACGGGTGATGCCTTGAAAGAGTTGGTTTACACTCATCCGTTTTATGCCAAAAACAACTGCCGCGTCATCACCGTCGATTATGTGACCAGGGAAGACGGCACCGGGCTCGTTCACACAGCGCCGGGGCATGGGCAGGAGGATTTTCAGGCTGGTTTAGAGCATCACCTTGAGATCATCATGCCCGTCAACGACCACGGTGTTTTTACCAAAGACGCCGGCGCCTTCGAGGGTCAGCATGTCTTTAAAGCCAACGAAAATATCATTGCGGACTTAAAGTCTCGCGGGATGCTTTTTGCGTCGCAGAATATCACGCACTCGTATCCGCATTGCTGGCGCTGCAAAAAGCCGATCATCTTCCGCGCGACCAAACAGTGGTTTTTGAAGATCGATCATAACGATTTGCGCGGGAAGCTGACGGACGCGATCAAACGGCAGGTTCAGTGGATCCCCGAGAGCGGGCAGGAACGGATTTTAGGGATGGTCGTGGGGCGTCCGGATTGGTGCCTTTCGCGGCAGCGGCACTGGGGTGTGCCGATCCCGGCGTTGGTCTGCCGCGGCTGCGGCGGGGAACAGCGGCTTTACGCGCCGGTCATGGAGCGTTTCGCCGAAGAGGTGAGGAAACACGGAACCGACATCTGGTTTGCGAAAGACGTGAAAGAATTTATCCCGCCGGGTTTTGTGTGCGATCAGTGCGGCAAGGCGGATTTTGAAAAGGCCTCGGATATCCTTGATGTCTGGTTCGATTCCGGGGTGAGTCATCAGGCGGTGTTGGGCCCGATGCTGCATCAGAAAATCCCTGCCGATCTCTATCTGGAAGGCTCGGATCAGCACCGGGGCTGGTTTCAGTCGTCCTTGATCCCGGCGATGGCGCTTGAGGGCAAGCCGCCCTTTGCCGCGGTGTTGACTCACGGCTTTGTGGTTGACGGCCAGGGCCGCAAGATGTCGAAATCGCTGGGAAACGTGATTTCGCCCGAGGATGTGATCAAAAACAACGGTGTCGATATCCTAAGGCTCTGGGTCGCGTCCAGCAACTATAACGATGACGTGCGTCTTTCGAACGAGATTTTGGAGCGCCTGATCGACGCTTACCGCAAGATCCGCAACACCATGCGTTATCTTTTGGGAAATCTGGCCGGGTTTATCCCTGACCAGCATACACTTAACTATAAGGAGCTGATGGAGTTGGACAAATTGGCCCTGGGCCGTTTGGGGTATGTCGCCAACGCCGTCAGGAAGGCTTACGAGAAATATGAGTTTGCCAAGGTCTATCAGATGATTTATTCTTTCTGTAATGACGACCTGTCGGGCTTTTACCTTGACATCCTAAAAGATCGGCTGTATACTTCAGCCACTCATTCACCGGAAAGACGATCGGCGCAGACCGTTCTTTATCATATTTTGAATCACCTGGTGCGGCTCTTGGCCCCGGTACTGGTGTTTACGTCCGAAGAGGTTTTCGCGGCGATGCCCAGAGACCAGGGGATGAAAGCCGTTCCCAGCGTTCATCTTTTATCGTGGCTTGATGTTCCTGATGATTGGGCGAGTCCGGAAGCCTTTGGTATTGAAGATAAGTACAAGCTTCTCACGGAATTGCGGCCGTTTGTGATGAAGGCGCTGGAAGACAAGCGTCAGGCGGGTCTCATCGGCAGTTCGCTGGACGCTAAAATCCGCTTCCGTTCGGCCAGCGAACGGGATCAGCGGTATCTTGAAAATTTGCAGGGTGTTTTACCGTCGTTTTTTATCGTCTCGCAAGTCGGGATCGAGAAGGTCGCAGAGGTTGAAAATGGCGTGAGCGCGGTTTTTTCAAAGACTGAGATTCTGATTGAACGGGCCGACGGCCGGAAATGCGTCCGCTGCTGGAATTACAGCGCGGAGGTCGGCAAAAATCAGGAGCATCCGCAATTGTGCGAACGGTGCTGGCCGGTTGTCTGATGGACCGCCGGTTGAAAGTTAAGTGAGATGAACCATATCCTTCGACGGGAAGCAGCACAGTTGAAGGCCTAGCGACAAAAGGAGATGGAGAGAATGCCGGATAAGAAATTAGAGCCGAAACAGTTGGAGATTTACAAAAAGGCTTTGCTGAAGATCAAGGAGAACACCGTCCACGACATCAAGAATATGACCGCGGTGAATTCCGCTGATCATAAAGACAACGTGGGAGACGTTTCGGGGCATGCCATTCACTTGGCCGATGTGGCGACCGACATGTATGACCGGGAATTCAATTTAGGGCTGGCCTCGAATGACCGGGAATTGCTCAATCGCGTCGAAGCCGCCCTCAAGCGCATCCAGGAAAAAAATTTTGGTCTTTGCTCCGTCTGCAAAAAAACGATTCAGCCCGCGCGCCTGAAGGCCATTCCCTACACGGAAACCTGTGTCAAGTGCCAGGAACAGTTAGAGAAGAAATAATTTGCGAAACGAAGCCCAATCTCATGTTGATATCTTTTTATCGCTTTTGATTGTCTCGTTGATCGTTATCTTTGACCGCCTGACCAAGATCCTCTTTTCTCACACATTATCCCTGGGCGAGTCGCTCCCCGTCGTTCGTAATATCTTCCACATCACACTGGTGCAGAATACCGGAATCGCGTTTGGTCTGTTTAAAAATCATGGGGCGGTGTTTATTATCATCCCTCTGATCATGATCTTTTTGCTCGTTTTTAATTTTTACCAGTATAACTACAATAATGAAAAATTCAGTCGTCTTTACGTGACGGCGGTTTCTTTGATCCTGGCCGGCGCGATCGGGAACCTCATTGACCGGATTTTTTACGGTTACGTCATCGATTTTATCGATTTCCGGATCTGGCCGGTTTTCAATATCGCCGACAGCGCCATCACCGTCGGCGCGTTTTTGCTGATCTTGCAGTTGAATTCTTCAACGTCCTGATATGCATCCTGTCATCCTATCCATGGGGCCCGTGACCATTTATTCGTTCGGGCTGACGCTCGCGCTCGCGGTTGTGGTCTGCGCCTTCCTGGCCAAGCGCGATGCCGCCGCGGCCGGGATTGCCCCGGAAACCATTTTCGATTTCATATTCTGGGTTGTCGTCAGCGGGATTCTCGGGGCGCGGATTTTTTTTATCATTCTTAATCTCGAGATGTTCTTAGCCGACCCGAAAGAGATTTTTATGATCCAGAACGGCGGGCTGGCATGGCAGGGAGGGCTGATTCTGGGGACGACCGCGGCCCTAGGTTTTGTCCGTAAGAAAAAAATACCATGCGCGCTGATGGCGGATTTGGCGGCGCCGTATCTGGCCCTGGGGCAGTCCATCGGCCGGATCGGATGTTTTTTGAACGGCTGCTGTTACGGACGTCCGGTCGGCTGGGGATGGTATGTCCCGGTCCATCACGCGCGGCTGTACCCGACACAGCTTTTTGACACCGTCGGGCTTTTTGTTATTTTTCTGGTCCTTAAGAAATTCCAAAACCGCTCCCGGCCCCGCGGTCAGGTTTTTGCGCTTTATCTGATTCTGGCGTCGGTGGAACGTTTTTTGAACGAGTTCTTCCGGGGCGATCACGCTGTCACTTACGCCGGGCTGAGTGTTTTTCAGATCGTGAGCCTCGTCATTTTTTTGAGCGGGCTGAGCCTTTTTTATTACGCCTCAAAACGGCCGACCACTTTTTAACCGCCATGTTAAGACAGACCCTCACAGTCAGCGAAGAAAACAGCCATATCCGGCTGGACATCTTTTTAGCGCAGAATTTAGCCGATGTCCCCTCCCGGACCTTTGTCAAACGCCTCATTGATAACGGGCATGTCCTGGTCAATCAGAAACCGCCCAAGGCCCACGACAAGGTCGAGCCCGGCGATAGCGTCGTTGTCGAGATCCCGGCCGCCGACCCCGAGTCCGACGTCAAAGCCGAAAAAATTCCGTTGAACATTTTTTATGAGGATGAATGTCTGTTGATTGTCAATAAACCCGCGGGGATGCTGGTCCATCCTGTCCACGGTTATCACAGCGGGACGCTTGTCAACGCCCTGATGCATCACTGCAAAAGCTTGTCCTCCATCAACACCTCCGACGAGAACGAAGAGCGCCAGGACGCGGCTCTCATCCGTCCGGGGATCGTGCATCGCCTGGACCGGGAAACGTCCGGGCTGATGGTGGTGGCCAAAGATAACGCGACCCATGTGGACTTGGCCCGGCAGTTTGAGCGGCACAAGGTCAGGAAACGCTATGTGGCCCTGGTCAAAGGTCATGTGGAATTCGATGAAGGGGTGATTGATGTCCCCCTGGGCCGGCATCCGCGTCACTGGGACAAGAAGGCCGTCTCCTTCGAGGAAACCGCCAAAGCGGCGACGACCTATTACCGGGTCCTCAAAAGATTTGACCGTGAGGCGACACTGATCGCCCTTTTTCCCAAAAGCGGGCGCACCCATCAATTGCGCGTTCATATGGCGCATCTGGGGCATCCCATTCTGGGCGATGACAAATATGGCGGCGCGGAACTCTTTCCGCGATTGGCGCTGCATGCCCAGGCCATCGGATTTTTTCATCCCCGGTTCAAAATCTTTGTGGAGTTCTTTTCGATGATCCCCCGGGAGTTTTTCCCCGCGGGACTGCAGCGGTAAGTTTTTGAGAATTGGGCTTTACTTGCTTTTTGATTCCCATATAATTAAAGAAAAAAATAAGGAGCTAAAAATATGCGTGGCAAAACAGGCAAAACTTTAGTGATCCTCTTGGGAATTTTTGTCGTTCTTTTGATCGCGTTTTCCGGGATTTTGAGCGTTCTTCTCGTCAATGAAAAGAGTTTTCGCAAAACCGCCGATACCAATCTCGAACAGCTTAAGATGATCGAATCGAAACTGCAGGCCGATGTCAAAGAGGCCCGCCAGCAGATCGTGCTTCTGGACGAAAAGAAAAAGGAGGCCGAAATCAAGATCGAGAGTTTGCTGGAAGATCTGGATTTGGAGCGGGGCTTGAGAGAAGAGGCCAAGAAACAGAATCAGGAATTGCAGTCCAGTCTGCAGAAAGAGACCGAGGCCCGGGAAGAATTGAGCGCCCGCCTGAACCAGGATCTGGAAGCGGCCGAAGAACGGTATCTCGCCATCAAGACCGAACTGGATGCCGCCCGTCAGCGCAATAAAGATTTGGAAACGGCTCAGAAAAAACTGGAATCCCAGAACCAGGATTTGCAACAAAAATTGAGCCAGTCGTCTCCCTCGTCGTCAGGGACGTCGGCCACCGCGCAGGACGAAGGCGGAGTTGAACTGGGAAAGATCGTTGTCAATCCCGCCGGTGAGGGGAAAGGCAAAGTGATCAGTATCGATTCCGATACGGACTTTGTGATTGTGAGCTTGGGCGAACGGGACGGCATCGCAATCGATACGGTGTTGTCGATTTACCGCGGGCAACAGTATCTCGGCGATGTTAAGGTCTCGCGCGTGCTCCCTGAGATGTCGGCAGCCGACTTTATCCCCCCCTTGAAGAGTCAAAGCGTGCAGAAAGACGACCAGGTCGTCGTCAAAAAATGATTGTAACGGTAAGCCCCACGGAAAATCTTCAGGGCACCATTCAGCTTCCCGCCTCGAAATCCTATTCGATCCGAGCCTTTATCATCGCGGCCTGTGGCGGCTGTTCCACGATCATCCGCCCTTCGGATTGCGATGACGCCGGCGTTGCTATGGCGGCGGCCCGTCATATGGGAGCCAGCCTGGTGCGCCGCGCCGGGGGAGTCTGGCATGTGCGGCAATCCCGTCTTTTCTCGAAGAGGTTTGATCAGATCAATGTGAAAGAATCCGGGACAGTTCTGCGATTTCTCCTGCCGCTTTTGGGACTGCAGCAGCGGAACGTCCGTGTTGTCGGTGAAGGGACTCTCAAGGGAAGACCCAATGGTCATTTGCTCCAGACGCTGCGATCCTGCGGGATGATGATCCGTGGGGCGGGGGATCGGGAGAGCGTTCCGATCGATTTCTCCGGCGGAAAACTGCGGGGCGGGACCATTGAAATCGACGGGTCGCTCAGCTCCCAGTTCATCTCCGCTCTTCTCATCGCGTGTCCGCAGTTGGAGGAGGACACGCGGATCGCGATCACGGGGGAGAAACAGGTTTCCAGCGATTACATCACGATGACGCAGTCCGTTCTGGCAAAGAGCGGAGTCAAGGTCCAAAAAGTCCACAGCCGTTTGTTTGTAATCAAAGGCGGACAGCGGTTTCGGGGGTTTAAAAATTTTACGGTCCCTTCCGATTACGGCCTTGCGGCGTTTCTCATGGCCGCGGCGGCTCTGGTCAGATCGGATGTGGTTTTCGAAGGGCATTTCAACGACCGGATGATCCAGGCCGACGGGAAGATCCTGGATTTTTTGAAAGCGATGGGAGTCCGGTTTGTCCGGACCAAAACGGCCATCACCATGAAAGGCCCGTTCCCCCTGCGGGGCGGCACCTTTTCCCTGAAGGATTGTCCTGATCTTGTCCCGATCATGGCGGTTTTAGCCTTGTTCGCGAAGGGCAAGACGCGGCTCTGCGATATCCACCATGCGCGGGCCAAAGAATCAGACCGGATCAGCGATCTGCGGCAGGAATTGCTGAAAGTCGGGGGACAGGTTGCGGAAACGGAAAATGAACTGATCATCGAGCCCGGGCCGTTATCCCGTCATGACGTGGTGCTCAATCCGCATCGCGACCACCGTCTGGCCATGGCCTTCACGGTCCTGGGTCTCAAGTGGGGGGTTAAGATTGTCGATATGGAGTGCGTGAGCAAGTCGTATCCCGGTTTTGTTAAAGACATGAGGCGTCTGGGTTCGCGGATAAGATCGAAAGCGCCGGAAAATCACAGGAGGAAAATATGAGAAGGATGGCCAGGATTTTTTTTATTTCAGTTGGCATGGTCGGCGTGATTGCGATTCAGTCCGCCCCGGCGGCCGAGGAGACCCCTGCGCTGGTATGGAAAGGCTGCGGGATTACAAGGGCGGCTTTTATGTCGGAATGCGCGGAGGCCTATAAGAAGAAAACCGGCAAAAGCATCAAGATCGTCGGAGGCGGGGCCACCCTGGGGATTCGCGCCGCCATCGCGGGCTCCGCTGAGCTCGGCGGGACATGCCGTCCGCCGTTGCCCGAAAAATTCCCGGAAGAACGGGGCGGATATCTGACGATGGTCGCCTGGGATGCGATTTCTTTTGTCACGCACCCCGCGAACCCGGTCAGCAATATCACGTCACAGCAGGCCAAGGATATCCTGACGGGGAAGATTACGAACTGGAAAGACGTCGGCGGCCCCGACCAGAAGATTTTTGTCATTTACCGCAGCCAGACGGAATCCGACAAATATTCCGGCGTGGGATACATGCTCCGCAAACTCCTGTTCAACGACACCGATATCGAGTTTACCGCCGAGGCGCTGAGCTTCCGCGACACAGGGATCGTGGAGGAGAACATCCAAAACACGGAATGGTCGTTCGGGGCCACAGGCATATCCAGCGCCAAGAAAAAGAATCTGAAAGTCCTGGATTTTGACGGTATCGCTCCCACCAAAGAAAATATCCAAAGCGGTCAATATCCGTTTTACCGGCCTTTGTATATCGTCACCAGGGAGATCCCCGCCGGAGAGATCGCCGAATTTGTCCAATGGCTTTTAAGTGAAGAGGGGCAATCCATCATCAGCGGCCAGGGCACGGTCAACCTGAAGGAAGGCGAACATCTCAGGCAATCTTTCAAGGCCTGGGAAAGCACGGATCGTATTCTCAATTTTTAATCATGAGGCTGATTTACAAGCAGTTTTTTTTCGTATTATTGCCGGTGATGATCCTGCTGGGATTGCTGGCCGCGGTGCTTTATTATCACAACACGGCTGTTCTTAAGAAGGAGATGGATCGCCGCATCATGACAGTCTCCAGAAATGTCGAGGAGTTAATCAGTTATCAAATCGACCAGATCAAGGAACGGATAACGTATTTCCTGTCCAGCGGCCTCCTGTACGATTATTTTATGTATGCCCGGGTCGGCAAGCTTGACATGGCAGAGGATCTCCGCGCCAGTTTTGAGGAATCTTTAGTCCGGTATGCCGGGAATAACAGACAACTCAGGATCATCGAGCTTATCGAAGTCGATGGAACAGGCATCGTTAATATCACAAACGGCAGGGCCAATTATGAGTATACGAGGGCGCCGGATGCCGCATGGGTCGCGGAAACGCTGGAATTGCGGGAGGGGGAATATTATCTGTCCGACGTGAGATCGTTTGACGAAAAGAACGAACCCGGACTGCTGGTCAGCGCCCTGTATTACATCAACGGCGAGCCGAAATGCCTTGTCCGGATTGTGGTCAGCGCGCAGGATTATCTGGGGAGGATGCCGAAGAATCTTCATACCGGTAAAGACGAAAGCATTTATTTGATCAATCCGGATGGCGTGATTATCGCCCGCACGGATTCCCTGATGGCGGGTCAGAATATCAGCCGTCTTCCTTCCACGCAGTATCTCCTTACGGGGAGGAAAGGCCGGTTGATCGAGACCGATCCCGTCACCCGGCGATCCCTTGTCAAGATGATGGTTCCCTTAAAGACCGAAGGTTTTGGCATGATCCTGTCCCAGCCCATTGCCGAGGCTTTCGGGTCTGCGCGGCAGATCAGGGATGTTTCGCTCTGGTCGTCCATCATCATCGGGGCGGGAATGCTTTTGTTTATCTCTTTGGTAAACCGGCAATTTTTAATAAGGCCGATCATCAAGATCAGCGAGACCGTTCAGGGCATTTCGCAGGGGAACTTTGACGTCAGGGCCCATTATCCCGCCCATGACGAGCTGGGAAGGCTTGCGGAGAAAATCAACATCATGGCGGAGCGTCTTAAGGAAACGACGGTCTCAAGGGAGAGTCTGCTGAAGGAGGTCGAGGAACGCAAACAGATCGAAGCCATATTGCTTGAAGTCAATAAAGACCTGGTTGCGAGCCAGAAAAAAGCCGGCGCGATGCTTGAGGATCTTGAAAAAGCGCACAGACATCTGGAGGAAACACAGTCGCAACTGCTCCAGTCCGAGAAGCTGGCCTCGCTCGGGCTGTTGGCTTCCGGTGTGGCCCACGAGATCAATAACCCTCTTGGATTCATCAGCAGCAATCTGCAGACCCTGAACGGATACTGCTCAACCATTATTCATCTTTTAACCGCCATGGAAAATTTGAAAAGCGCTGTTGATGAAAGAGACTGGAACAAGGCATCGGCGGCGACGGCGGACATCAAACAGATGACGCAAGACGCGCAGCTTGATTTTATTATCAGCGACGCGGACACGCTCATCCAGGAATCCATCGGCGGGGCGGAAAGAATCCGGAAGATCATCTCGGATCTGCGAATCTTTGCCCGGCCCGGCGGAGACAGGCTGGATGTCGTCCACATCGATGTCGTCATCGAGAGTATCCTGAGCATTGTGTGGAATGAGATCAAGTACAAGGCCGAACTGAAGAAGATTTACGGCGACGCGCCTCCCCTTAAAGTCGATTCCCAGAAACTGGGCCAGGTTTTTATCAATATTCTGGTCAATGCGGCTCAGGCGATCAGGGAGAGAGGGGTTATTGAGATCAGGACCTATGTTGAAGACGGCCGTGTCTGCGCCGCCATCAGCGACACGGGCAGCGGGATCCCGCCGGAGAATATCAAAAAAATATTTGATCCTTTTTTTACGACAAAGCCGACGGGGCAGGGGACGGGGCTGGGGTTAAGCGTCAGTCACGAAATCGTCAAGAGCCACGGCGGCCGGATTTTGGTTCAGTCGGAAGTGAATAAGGGAACGACTTTTATCGTGCAATTGCCTGTCCCGGATACAGGCCCACAGATATAATCTGAAAAATCGTTGACAGTGTTTTTCTTTTCCGATAGTATTCGCTTGTTGAAATACAAGGTGTTACAAATTTTTCCTGCCGCGAAGGGAATCGTGTGATCCACCAGCTGATCAAGAGTCTTCGTAAACTCACCAATGTTATCCTGGGGTTTTTTTCCAACGATATGGGCATCGATCTTGGGACGTGCAATACCCTGGTTTATGTCAAAGGCGAGGGGATCGTGCTCTGCGAGCCGTCGGTCGTCGCCATCGAAAAAGACACCAACCGTGTGGTGGCGGTCGGGGACGAGGCCAAGAAAATGCTGGGCCGCACCCCCGGCAACATCGTCGCGATCCGCCCGATGAAGGACGGCGTTATTTCCGATTTCGAGATCACCGAAGCGATGCTGCGGTATTTTATCAAAAAAGTCCACACCCGCCGGGTCCTGGTCCGTCCGGCCATGGTGATTGCCATTCCCTCCGGGATCACGGAGGTTGAAAAGCTGGCTGTGCGGGATTCGGCCGAACGCGCCGGCGCCAGATCGGTGGAGCTGATCGAAGAGCCCAAGGCCGCGGCGGTGGGCGTGGGGCTCCCCGTCGATGAACCTGCGGGCAACATGATCATCGATATCGGCGGCGGCACGACCGAGTACGCCGTGATTTCGCTGGGAGGCCTTGTCTATTCCAAGTCGATCCGCATCGCGGGCGATGAGATGGACAGCGCCATCATGGAATATCTGAAAAAAACTTATAATCTTCTCATCGGAGAACGGACGGCCGAAGAAATCAAGATCCGCATCGGATCCGCTTATCCGCTCGAAGAAGAGTTGACCATGGATGTCCGGGGCCGGGACTTGATCGCCGGTCTGCCGAAGACGATCACCATCACCTCCGAGGAAATCCGCGAGGCCCTACAGGAACCGGTCCAGGCCATTGTGGATGCCTCGAAAATGACGCTGGAAAATACTCCCCCCGAACTGGCGGCGGACCTCATCGATCGCGGGATCGTTATGGCCGGCGGCGGCGCCCTGATTCGTGGCCTCGACAAACGGATCGCCGAGGAGACCGGCCTGCCGGTTCATGTCGCCGATGATCCCATGACGGCCGTGGTTTTGGGGACGGGTGCCACCCTGAACATGCCGACACGCCTGCGACGCCGGCTCGTTGTTCAAACCAAATTGGATTTTTGATCCTTAACGTGTGTCCAGAAAAAATACAAAGTTATTAACCGTCCTTTTTATCCTCCTTGCCGCTTCCTTTTTGCTGTTTGCCCGTTCTTCCCTGGTCTCTGCACTCAAATTTACGGTCGTTGATCTGACGTCTCTGCCGATGCGGATCGTCGCGTTTCCGTTTCTGGAACTGAAGAAGATTTTGTATTATCACCGAACCTTCGATGAATACATCCGGCTGCGCGACGAAGCGGGCATGCTGCGGGCGAGACTGGCGGGGATGGATGAAGTTCTTTTGCAAAATACCCGTCTGGAAAAACTCCTCAATTTTAAACGAAGGCTGGTGTATCGTTCGGTGGCCGCGAATGTGATCGCGCGCGATCCGTCCAACTGGAACGCCGCCGTCATTATCGATAAGGGCAGGAATCACGGCGTTGATGTCGGGATGGCGGTGACCGATCCTTCCGGCGTTGTGGGCAAGGTTTCCGAGGTGACGGGCAACAAGGCGAAGGTGATTCTGATCAGTGATCCCAGTTTTAGCGTGGCGGCCGTTGTGAAGCGCTCGCGCGAAGCGGGGCTGGTTTCGGGGACATTGGAAGGACTCTGCCGGATGCGGTATCTTTCTTTGGAATCCGACGTGCAGCCGGGGGACGAGGTCATTTCCTCCGCCCTCAGCTCTTCTTTTCCCGAGGGGCTGCTCTTAGGCGAGGTGATTTCGGTTGAAACCGGAGGAAATAACCCCTCCCTCAATTGCATCATCAAACCCGTCGCGCCTCTCTCCCAGCTTGAAGAAGTGCTGGTGATCCTTTCGCAGTGAGAAGGATGGTCGTGAGGATGCCAACCGCCCGTTCGCTCCACAGCCGGCTTAAGCGTCAAAAATTTTTCGATCACAGCCTGTCAAATTCCTCACCGCCTGCGGCGGTTCGTCAAACAGTGACAGGCTAATCGTGATCGAAAAATTTTTGACAAGCCGCTGAGTTCCGCGAACGGGCGGTTGGCATCCTCACTCTTGTTGGAGAAAATGATATATGCAAAAATTTTTTATTATTCTTTTATTCGCCCTGGCCTGTTTTTTTATTGAAAACATTTTATTCCAGTTGTTCGGGATATGGTTTAAGCCGAACCTTTTACTTATCCTCATCGTTTTTTTTAATCTGTTCCGCGGTATCCGTTACGGTATTCTGGCGGCCCTGATGGGCGGGTTTCTGTTGGATAGTTTCAGCGTCCGGGCGCTGGGCTTGAATACCTTTTCGTTTGTCGTCTGCGCTTATCTGGCCAGCCTGCTGAAAATATTTATTTACCAACCCGGATCCCAGGCGTCGAGAATTCTTTTGGTCTTTTTCGTCGCCGTGATCAACCTGACGATCCAGTACGTGCTGCATGTGCTGACGACCCCGCTGGACTTCTCTGTCGCCTTTGCCCGCGTGATTGTCCCGGAAATTCTGATCACGACCGTGATGGCGGCTTATGTTTTTGAAAGGTTGAAGCGATGCGCCTTAAGATTATTCGCCTGATCATTTATTTGTCCTTGCTGGGGATCGTTTTTAACTTGTTTCATCTTCAGTTGATCCGCGGTCAATTTTATTATGATTTGAGCATCAACAACAGTATTCGGGTTGTGCCGCTGGAGGGGCCGAGGGGACGGATCCTGGACCGCAATAACACGGTTCTTGTGGATAACCGCCACGCCTTTGATGTCGCGGTGATTCCGCAGGATATCGACGACAAGGACGGACTTTTTGATTTTCTAAGCCGGGTCCTCAAGACGGATAAGAATAAACTTCTGCAGCGGTTCTGGCAAAGGAAAATAGCGCCCTTCGCCCCCGTTGTGGTCGCCGAGGATGTCACCAAAGAAGCGGCGATGATCATCGAGGAAAGCAAATTCCTTTATCCGGGCCTGTATATTCAAGAATCATTTACCCGTTTTTATCCTTTGCGAGAGGTGGGCGCTCATGTCCTGGGTTATGTGGGGAAAATCGGCCGTGAAGAAATGGAAAACCTCAAGGATTACGGCTATTCGCTGCAAAGCACCATCGGGAAAAACGGGATTGAGAATTTTTACGACGCCTATCTTAAAGGAGAGCCGGGCGGGCTGCAGGTGGAGGTCAACAGCCGGGGTTATCAAGTCCGGCTGCTGGGGATCCGGGAGCCCCATACGGGCAAAGACATTCAGTTGACCCTGGACCAGAGGGTGCAGCAAGCCGCCTACGATGGTCTCGCGGGCCGGCGAGGGGCCGTGATCATCGCGGATTTGGACAGCGGCGAAATCCTGGGGCTGGTCAGCTCGCCGTCGTATGATCCCAACATTTTTGTCGATGGCCAGCTTAAGAATCAGGCCGGCGCGCTGTTTAACAATGAGCACGCGCCGCTGCTGAACCGCGCGATCAAGGGCCAGTATCCGCCGGGATCGGTTTTTAAGATCGCCGTGACCACCGCCGGACTCGCGTCGGGTGAAATCTCTTCGCATACGACATTTTTTTGCGACGGCGCTTATCAATTGGGGCAGCGCAGTTTTCGCTGCGGGCATGTCCATCGGCATCAGGACCTGTTGCAGGCCATTATGCATTCCTGCAACATTTATTTTTTTAATGCCGGTGACCGCGTCGGGGCCGACCTGATTTCTAAATACGCCCGGCTTCTGGGGCTGGGAGATAAAACGGAGATCGATCTCCCGTTTGAAGAAAAGGGTTTGATCCCCAGTCCCCTGCAGCGCAAGATGAAGTCGAATCAGGGGTGGTATAAGGGGGATACCCTGAATTTTTCAATCGGTCAGGGTGATGTGTTGGCAACACCCATTCAGCTTTTGCGGATGATGGCGACGGTCGCGCGGGACGGGCGGGAACCGCAGTTGCATTTGCTCAAATCGATCAATGCCGAAAATATGGTTAAACTGTCGACGGTCCGCCACGTGAATCTTGACGATCAAATTTTTAAGACAATACAGACCGGTTTGCGCATGGTGGTGTCCGACGAAGAGGGGACCGCTCGTCTCCTTGACATGCCTGAACTGCAGGTGGCGGGCAAAACCGGCACGGCTCAATCCGCGCCGGGCAAGGACAGCCATGCCTGGTTTGTGGGTTATACAACGAAGGGGAGGGCCAGGTTGGCCATTTGTGTTTTTTTGGAATACGGCGGCTCAAGTTACAACGCCGTTGTTTTAACGCAGCAGATTTTGAAGCAGATGATCATGGATGAAGTTTTATAGGACAGAAAAGGGAAGGTATTATCTCCTCAATCGCATATTCTTTTGTCAGCCTCTCCGTAAATTTTTCACTGCCGTATATCTTCTTCTATCCATTTCGCCCTTCATCGCGTTCTTTTCCTTTAACGCATAAGTTCAGGCGCGCTGGGCACGATGTCCGTGGTCAGCGTCGCCTTTGGGCATGTTATGCGCTTAACAAAGCGTTGAGTTTATTGAGTA
>CAYHZK010000003.1:0-32735 GCA_964361085.1 uncultured Planctomycetales bacterium | reverse complement strand
TGGACTCGATGCTTTGGATCGATTCCTCATGCGTCAGATAAGCGCTCATGGCCTTGATCATCCGGAAATGCAGCTTGCTCCCTTTCGGCATGGTCGCGTGGAGAGCGAGGATTTCAACCCAGTCTCCTGTCATTTTCAGGCGGAGCGACCCGTCGAACTGGGCCGAGAGCTGGGAAAAAAACGGTTTGTTGATCTCTTCCATGGTCTCGCTTTTGATGCCGGAAAACTCGATCGCGGAGAAAACCTCGCGGTTCTGAAAATTGATCTGGATTTCCCCCTGCGCCCTGCCGCCGTAAAGATTCGTCGTCAGTTCTGAAATCTGGCATTGCTTGCTGTCCGTTTTCAGGCGCGCGGTGATGTTTTGAAAATGATACCGCCTGAAAAACACTGCGGCGGCGTGCCCGGTCACGTCCATCGCCAACTCGGTCGACGGGGACGCGGTCAACAGCACTTTCATATTGGCCTGCCTGATCTCGACATCCTGGCCGGAAATATTGACCCCGGTGCAGGTGACATTCGCCTGACGCTTGGCCTTCCAAAGCGAGAAAATTTCCTCAGGGATCGCCTCCGCCATGTCAAAACGGTAAACCGCGTCTTCTTTCTGGAGCTCCCCGGAAAGGCGGTAAAATTTTACGGTTTCAGGAAACTGAAAAGATTGTCCGCCGATCTGCAACGAGCGAAGCTGCCAGCCCTCCCCATACCGCCCCACAAAGTCCGGCAAATACGCAACGGCCAGCCAGGGCGTATAAAAGACCGCGTAGAACGTCGCGATAACCAGGACAAAACAAAGAAACGCAATCGTAGCAAAATATTTCTGCATATCAAAAACTATCCTTTCCCGAACTTGGCCCGCAATTTTGCAATATGCCCCTGCACGGCATCGTATTGCCCGTCGAGGGCGGGCATGGCCTGGACGATCCCGTCGAGATTTTCGTCCATGGCCATATGCTCGATATTCTGGCAGGTCGCGTGCAGTGTCTTGGCCCCGATGTTGCCGGCCGCGCCCTTGATCGAATGGACCACGTCCCTGATCGTTTCAAAATTCCTGGCGGCGAGCGCATCCTCCAGCACCTTGCGCCTCCGGGCGTAATCCTCCTCAAAAATATCGAAAAGTTCCAGGAGCAGTTCCTTGTCGTCCTGCACCCGTTCCATCACATCATCAAGGTCAATAACCGTAGGATCCATAAGCTCTTCCTTTTTAAAAAAGATTTTCAATGGCCGCGTACAGTTTCTGTCTGTCAATCGGCTTCGACACGTAATCATCCATCCCGGTATCAAGGCATTTCTGGCGATCGCTCGCCATGGCGTGCGCGGTCAGCGCGACGATCGGGATATGCCTGCCGTTTTTCTTCTCGCTCTCGCGGATCAGGCGGGTGGTTTCAAACCCGTCCAGAAACGGCATCTGGGCGTCCATGAGAATGAGGTCAAACGGTTCCTGCTCCAAATATTCCAAAACCTGCTTGCCGTTTTCAGCGCCCTTGACCCGCCATCCCTTCTTTTCCAGCATCCGCGCGGCGATCTTCTGGTTGACAATATTATCTTCCGCCAGCAGGATGTAAAGATTTTTGGCGTCTTTTCCCGGCGCGTCCGCGGCCGGCGCCGCAGCGGGGTCCGACGGAGGGGACGCCGACGGCGCTCTTTCAGCGATGCGCAGCTTCACCGTAAAATAAAATATGCTCCCCTTGAATTCTTCGCTCTCAACCCACATCCGTCCCTGCATCATCTCGACTAAACGTTTCGAGATCGCCAGGCCCAGGCCCGTTCCGCCGAAACGCCGCGCCGTCGAGGCGTCGGCCTGGGTGAAGGGCTCAAAGATCGACTGCAATTTTTCCCGGGGGATCCCCACCCCCTCGTCCCTCACCGAAAACCGCATCTCGCACATGCCGTCTCCGACGGCCAGCGCCCTGACCTTGATCACGATCTGCCCGTGAAACGCGAACTTGATCGCGTTGTTGATCAGGTTGACCAGAATCTGGCGCAGCCGGATCGGGTCGCCTCCCAGCGTTTCGGGAACCTGCGGATCAACCTCCCAGACCAATTCCAGATTTTTGTTGCGCGCCAGAATGCTCAAGCCTTTACAGACACTGTGGAGGATATGCGAGATGTTCAGCTCAATATTTTCCAATTGGACCTTGCCCGCCTCGACACGGGAAAGATCCAGGATGTCGTTGATCAGGCTCAAAAGAACATCGCCAGCCGTCTTGATCGTCATGAGGTTATCCCGCTGCTCCGGCGTCAAGGAACCGTCCAGCGTCAGATCGACGATCCCCAGGATCGTGTTCATGGGGGTCCGGACCTCGTGCGAGACATTGGCAAGAAAAAGGCTTTTCGTCGTGCTGGCTTCTTCAGCCGCGATCTTGGCCTGAAGCAGCATCTGCCGTGCCTTTTTCTGCTCCGTGATGTCACGTATCATCGTAATCCAGCCGATCCGCTCCCCTTCACTGTCGTGAATGAAGGACAGGGAAATGCTGACATCCAGAAGACGGCCGTCCTTCCTGTAAACCTGGGCCTCCCGCTCGGAGAGCATGCTGTTCTGCCGCAACGCCTCGTCCCGGACCTGTTCCCAGGCCTGAGCGGAATAAAGTTCCGCCATCGGTTTGTTGAACAGCTCCCCCCTCTGCCAGCCCAGCATCTGCTCCGTCAGGGGATTCCAGGCGGTGATTTTGTCATGCTGGTCGGCCACGACAATCGCGGCGGCAAAATTGTTAAAAACGATCTGAAAGAGTTCCTTGGACTCCTTCAAGTCCTTTGCCGCCCGGCGGGTCTGCGAAATATCCTGCAAGACCCCGTCGATCCCTGTGACGGCCCCGCCGGAATCTCTGACCGCCGTCAAAGACAAAAAACAAAAAATCTCCTGCCGGCTTTTGGCCCGCACGCTGATCTCTTCCCTCAACGCCGTTCCCCGCTCCCGGACATTGTCGATCAGGGCCCGGTAAACGCCGCTGTCGTTGAAGATATCGCCCGCCGGCATCGCCAAAAGTTCCTCCTCCGAATAACCCAGCAACCCGGCCAGGGCCGGGTTGATGAAAACGAACCGGTCGGGTTCTCCCAGGACATGGCGAAAAACTCCCAAAGGGAGGATCGCCGCCAACCCGCGCCAATTCTGCGTTATCTGGTCTTGCCCGGACATTTATTTTTTTAGTCTCAGGTTTTTGGAAATCGCGAAAAGGCTCACACCGCTCACCACAACCGTCAGGGAAACCATGCAGACGCCGGCAATGGCAGCCCATGTCCCTTCGCCTGAAGACGGGAACATCCCGCCGAAGATGGCCCGCAGCAGCAGCAATCCCAAAAAAATGGCGGTCCCGGCGATAAAAAACAAAAGCAGCGCGACCAAAAGGGAAAGAAAAACAACGCACAGGTTGTAAAGGAGCAAATTCCCTTTCGCGATCTTGCTGGCGGCTAAACCAATGCGTTCCATGGCGATTTACAACGTATCTCGTCGTTCGTAGTTTGTATCTCGTAAAAACAATTTACGCTACTCCGTTGGCGGGGAGACATTGTCGTTCCGCCGGAACGGATCTTCTGAATTTCTTCCCGGACGGCCTTGATGCGATCGCTGATATACGGGTGGGTGCGCAGGATAAGAGGCACATCAGGGCCTTTTGATTCCTTCTCTAAAACCTGAAAAGATCCGACCATGCCGTCCAGATCATAACCGGCCAGGTCCATATATTTCAGGCCGAGCTTATCCGATTCGTGTTCGTCCTGCCGGCCATAGGCCGAGAAAACCAGCCGCATGACCGCGCTGGAACTCATCGAGGCGATGCGGCGAACCTGCTCCTGCATGCCGACTTCGTTTAAGATGATCCCGCCGATCAGATCATAGCCGACGGCCGCCTGAAACTTTTTGATCGTATGGCGCGCCGCGCAATGGCCGATCTCGTGGGCCAGAACAGCGGCGATCTCATCGTCGGATTTCAGTTTATTCACGAGTCCGGTATAAATATAGATGTTGCCGCCGGGGATTGTGAAGGCGTTCAACTCGTCTTTCTCAATCACAAAAAAGTGATACTGATAATCCTGCCGGTCGGAAACCCGCGCGAGCTTCTGGCCGATGCGGTCGATCCGCGCCACCAGCTCTTTGTCCGCCGAAAACTTGTCGCTGGACGCGATCCGGCGGTGGATGTCCCGTCCCATGGAGATTTCCGTCGTTGTGGGGATCAGGATCAACTCCCGACGGCCGGTCGCGACATTATACGCGCAGCCCGCCGTGGACATGATAAAGAACAAAACCCACAAAACCCGGAACCGCTGAAAACAATAACCGAAAATCGCCGCCATAGGAACCCGCTCTACCGTTCAAATTTCACAACCGACCGCCACCACTCATGACTGTCCCACGATCTGATCTGCCGCCAGAGGCTGCGGGCGCTCTCGGTCTTCAAATGATCGGGGGCGCGGTCAAAAAACAGCCTGGCGCCCTCGTGCCCCGCGTCATAATATTCTTTGGCCTGCAGCAGGCATTCGAGGATATCCGCGTCGCGGGCGAGGATCCCTTCTCTGGTCTTCTGGTGATCGTATTCGTCGCGGCAGCTCTCGAGGACCGACCTGGCGTTTTCTTTAAGCCCGCGCATCTGATCCTTGAAGACCCGTTTTTCGGCGTCCTTAAAATCAATATAGTAATGCCCCATCTTGTGCAGATCATTGATCCTGGCTTCATGAATATCATTGAAGAGCGTCATGACCATCACCTTGTAAGGATCGACCCCCTCGGCGTGCGCGAGATAAAATCCGATGATCGCGGTCCGGAACGAATGCCCGGCGACACTTTCCGGGTCCTTGATCCCGGCCACCCACCACCCGCTGCGCTTGACACGCTTGAGCAATCCCGCCTCGGCAAAAAAATCCAAAGCCGCCCGGCAGTCCCTGGCGGTCATGGTGCCGGATCTTTTGACCGTTTTCTTTTTCATATTTTAATTTTCCTCTGACGCGCGATCTCATAACAAAAAATCGTCGTCGCATGGGCCGCGTTGAGCGAAAGCCGCTCATGGGCCATCGGGATCGACAACTCGATATCAAGGTGCCTGCGGATCACGTCCCGGATCCCTTTCTGCTCGGACCCGACAACCAGCGCCAGAGGAAAATTCAAACGCGCCGTTGCGATATCCTGCCCGCCCTTGACAACAGCCCCCGCGATCCAGAAGCCCTCTTCTTTCGCCGCCAGGATGGCCTGATTCAGATTCGCCACCTTCGCAACACTCACATAATTATCCGCGCCGCAGGCCACCCGCAGGACCGCCGGCGTCACCTCCACCGAATGATGCGTCGGGAGAACGATAAAAAAATTCCCCAGACACCCCAGACTGCGGATGATGCCGCCTAAATTTTGCGGGTCGGTCAACTCATCCAAAAAAACCACAGTCCCGTTGTCCGTCCTGGCCTTTTGCAAAAGGTCGTCGAGACTGAGATAAGAAAACCCTTCGACCTCGGCGACCAGCCCCTGGGTATTCAGATCCCTCGCCAATTTCTGAATCTTGGACCCCGGCACCTTGCAGACCGCGATGCCCCATTTGTTGGCTTTTTTCTGGATATACCCGGCGTCGGGATGACCTTCCTGCACATAAATCGTCCGGATGCTTTTCGGCTGGGATTTGAGGCGCTCTAAAACGGGATTTTTTCCAAAAATTCTCATATTGTCACGGCGCGTCCCGAAGAGAATCGGGTCAACGCACCCCTTCGATTTGATCGCGCCGGGTTTTGATCTCCTGATCGTAGCCGGCCTCGATCTGCCGTTTTTGCTCGAGATACTCGGCGTAGCTGATCTTTTTGTGCAGATAATCGCTCTCGAGATGATCCAGCGATTCCTTATAATCCGCGTACTCAGGATCTCTGAGGATTGTTTCCGGTTCATTGATCAGCGTCCGGATCTTGTCGCTGCCGTAGCTGCACCCTAAAAAAATCAAAACAAAATAAAATGCCATCAACCGTTTCATAAACCCCTCGCTTGTAATTTATTTTTTAAATGAAGTCGTCGCGTCCCGCCATCCAGCCCCTGGCCAGGGGCAACAGCACAAAGACCATCAAGGCGATCATCATGCATACGGAGAGCCACACGCAGAAGATATCAATCAGCTTGTCCCGCGTATTGCGCTGGGAGCAAAGATACTGATAGGCGCTGCGCTTGCCCTCCTTGATCACCTTAAGCGCCTCCTGCTGAACCTTGACTTCTGTCTTTGTGATCTTGCCGCTCAAAATGGCGTTGACAACCTTGGTGTAGTCCTGATTATAGGCGCACTCCGCCGGATCATGCTCCTGATTGGCGGCGACCTTTTTGTATTTCCATCCGCATTTCTGGCAGTATCCCGTATACGTAAATCTCATGATGATGGAGTCGAACACATTGATGACCACCCAGGGGATCATGAAAAAAGAATTGAGGTGAATCGGCTGCACGAACAGCCGCTTGAATTGATTGCCCATCTTGAAATTCTGACGGCTGAAGGAATAAAAGAACGTCGAGGTTCTCAGCTTGAAATAGGTGCCGATCATATACTGCAGCCGCAGATGCCCAAGCATCTGCCATTCCTGCAAGACCTCTTTGAGAATCGCCAGTTCCGTCTTGAGCCCTTTGATCATCTGGGGATCAAATCCCTTGTCGTTGCTCAAATCCACGGAGGTGTCGGAATGGATCGTGACTAAGCCCGATTCACAATAGAGGCACCGCATCCGGTCTTCGATGTAATAAACGACTTTGCAGCGGGGACATTTTCTCATGACTCCCTCCCGTTATTTTTTAATACCCAGTCCCAGATAAAAAATGGGCTTTAAGATGCTCCACCACCCGAAGATCGGACGCATTTTTGTGTATCCTAATTTTTTGGACGGATAGATCTTGGTGACCGGCGCCTCGGCGAAGCGGTATCCCAGCCGGATCGCCTTGAATAAAATGTACGGCTCGAGCTCATAGGCGTTGAGCCATTCCTGATCCAGATTGATCCTCTGATCCTCAAAGATCGAAAGTCTGATGGCCCGGAACCCGTTGGTGCTGTCGGTCACCCTGCGACGGGCCGCCAGAGAAAAAAGGAAAGGGTGCAGCCGTGTCGCCAGTTTGCGGTAAAGCGGCATGTCGCCGCCGGTCCGGTTTCCGTTGACATAGCGCGACCCCTGGACGATGTCGCAGCCGTCCTTCAAGATCGGATCGATCAGCCGCGGGATCTCATCCGGATTGTCTTTATCATTGCCCGCCATGATGACGACGACCTGATATTTGTTTTCGACGGCGTATTTGATCGCGGTGCGGATCGCGGAGCCGACCCCCATGCGAAAAGGGTGCTTGACGGTCCCAACACCGCGGTCCCGAAAACTCCTGATCATCTCCGTCGTGCCGTCCGTGGAGCCGTCGTCGACGATCAAATAATCCACCCGGCCATAGACCGGCGATTTTAAAAACCGTTCGATGACGCCCTGCAATTTGACGTGTTCGTTATAAGCAACCGGACAAACAAGGGTTTTGTTCATTTTAACCGCAGCTGATGATCCGTCAGCGTGAATGCCGTCTGACAGGAGGAACACCGGAAATCCCCGGGAAGTTTGCGCCCGCAAAGGCAGGCAAAGCCGTAAAATTTCGCGGGATTGCCGAGCACCATGTGGTAATCACCGACATCCTTGGTCACAACACTTCCCGCGCCGATCAACGCGTATTCGCCGATCGTCACCCCGCAAAGGACGGTCGCGTTGCTGCCGATCGTGGCCCCTTTTTTAACGAGGGTTTTTTCCAAAACCCACGGGTCCTGCCGGTGACTGCGGGGATACCGGTCGTTGACAAACGCCACATTGGCCCCGCAAAAAACATCGTCTTCAAGCGTGATCCCCGCAAAAACAGAGACGCCGTTTTTAAGCGTCACATGGTTGCCGACCACAGCGCCGTTCTCCACGTAGCAGCCGTCGCAGACATTGCACCCGTCGCCGATCACCGCCCCGTCCTGGATGTTGACAAAAGCCCAGATGCGCGTCATGTCGCCGATTGCGGCGTTGGGGCTCACCAGGGCTGTGTGATGCTGAAAAAATTGTTTGCGGTTGGTCATGGTCAGGCAATGATTTCCAGCGCCCCGCTTCGATCCATGGACCGCTGGATGGCGCAGAGGGTCTTGACGACATCATGCCCCTTCCGGGCGTCGGTGCAGTCGGGGTGCTTGTTGTGCGTCACGCAATCGAGAAAATACTGGGCCTGGTTTTTGAGCGGTTCGTGAAACCCGACATTGGGGATCGTGATGTTGCCTTCGCGGGAGAGCAGTTGAAACTCGCCGTAACTTTCATAAAATCTGGATGTCCGCTCGACATGTTTGTCATAAAGTTTGATGGGTCCCAGGCCGTCGAGATCGTCCCAGACCACCATCTTTTTGTCGCCGACGATCGTGATCTGACGGACCTTCTTGGGATCCAGCCAGCTGACGTGCACATTGACCAGGATTTTGCCGGGATATTCCAGCGAGGCGAAGGCGACATCGTCCAGGGACTTGGTCAAATATTTCTGCCCCCGGCCCGAGGCGTTGATCGGGCAACTGTCAAACAGGTAATTGAAAATCGAAATGTCGTGGGGCGCCAAATCCCACAGGGCATTGACGTCGTACCGGAACGGCCCGAGATTCGTGCGCTCCGAATGGGCGTACTGGACCGTCCCCAGTTCCCCGGTCTTGATGTATTCCTTCAGCCGCACGATCCCCTGGTTGAAAATGAAAATGTGCCCCACCATGAGGATCCTCTTCCGGCGCTCGGCCAGCTCGTTCAACAGCAGGCATTCCCCGGGCGTCAGGGCCAGCGGCTTTTCGCAAAGGACATGCTTGTCGCACTCCAGGGCTTCTTTGGAAAACGGAAAATGCGTGTTGGTGGGAGACGCGATACACACGGCATCAATGCCTGGATCCTCGAGGATATGGCGATACTGCGTGGTGATTTTGACGTCGGGATATAAGGACTTGATCGCCCTCAGCCGTTCCTCGTCCAGATCGGCGCACATCGCGACGCGAGAGTTGGCGGCCTGGCTGAAGATGCGGATATGGTTCGGCCCCCAATGCCCGCAGCCGATAATACCGATCGTGATCAAGGGATGACTCCTTTTGAAGGCGTGTGTCTCAGAATAGAATCAATATTTCCAGAACTTTCGCAAAGAATTTGCCCCTATTATACCCGCCGAATATCCCTTGGCAAAGGCTTAATTTAAGGTTTTTCTCCGTTGCGTTGAAAACTTCTTATAGTTTATTGGGGCCGATGACAAAAAAACCTCTGACGACTCTTTTCCTCATCCTGGGCATCCTCGTCCTCGGCGTCAACAGCTTCAACATCATCCGTTACACGGCGCGGATCAGTAAATTGCGCCGGCACGCGCCCTATCCGTTCCCGGGGGCCCACTTCACCGGCTTGAGCGAGGCCTTAAAAAATCCTCCTTTTATCGGTTACTATACCGACCAAAGCCTGGACGACATCGGGCCCGCCACACGTTTCGCGCAAACCCAGCTGGCCGTGGCCCCGACGATCCTGGACCTCGGCAACACCGGCCACGAATACATCCTTTTTGTGTGTTCCACACCTCAAATCGCCCTGAACAAAATCAAAGACATCGGGGCGATCCCGGTTTTAAAGAGTCCTTCCGGCGCCATTTTAGCCAGGACCCCGCACCAAAGTTTTCATCAAACCGGAAACACGCGGGAACGCCGTGATTACAAAAAATGGAGCCGCCCCTGATCCTCCTGCCGTTTTTGATTTCATTATTGATCGGATACCTCGTCCTGACGATCCTGCTGGACGAAAAGGACGGGGATTCCCGGCTCGTTAAAATCTTTCTGGCGGGGGGACTGGGCATGGGGCTGAGCGGGAACCTGACCTTTTACAGTTACCTCCTCCTGGATCAGCTCCACCCTCCGCTTGTGATCACGGGCCATGTTATTTTGCTTGGCCTCCTTTTTTTATATGGGCTTGTCGCCCATAAGCAGCGGCTTTTCAAGATCATCCCGTTCAAATCCATCGACGGCAAAACAGCGGGCCTGACCATCCTCTTTCTTCTGGCCCTGGTCCCGGTCTGGGAACAGGCCCAATGCTTTCCTTTCGGCGGATGGGACGCCTGGCAGGTCTGGAATTTCAAGGCCAAGGTCCTTTTCTTAGGCGGGGAAAACTGGAAAAATATCTTTGCCCCCGACCTCTGGCGGACGAGCCCGCATTATCCGCTGCTTTTGCCGCTCATCAACGTCTGGGGCTGGCTCTTTGTCAACCGCGCCGCCGATGCCGGGCCTCTCCTGACATCATTCCTTTTTACGGCCCTGACAACGGGCCTTTTGTTCGCGGCCCTGCTGAAAACAACAAAAAATCCGTTTTCCATCCTCGCAGCCTTACTGCCCTTGACCATCCCGCAATTCAATGTCCTGGCGACCAGCCAGTACTGCGATATTGTGGTGGCGTATTACATCCTGGCCGGCGTTTATTGTCTGGAGCAATCCTGGAAAACACAAAACAAACATTACGCCCTCCTCGCCGGGCTGTTCCTGGGGCTGCTCAGTTTCACAAAACCCGAAGGACTGATCGCCGCCGGGCTCATCGCGGTTACCGGATTGCCGGTTTTGCTCCTGACGGTGCTGCCGGATCAGAAACTCGCCAGGTCCGGCTGCTCGCTGCTGCTGACGGGATTAATCTTAACCGCCATCCCCTCTTTCGCCTTTCACGCGCTCTACTCGCCGGGCAATCAAACCTTCGTCAACGGCCTGACATCCGCGCAAAAACCGGCGGATTGGGAACGGTTACAGGTTATCCTTTTATCACTGGGGCAAGAATTGATCAGTATGAAATGGCGCGGGATATGGCTGCTGCTCCTTATGGGCGGCGTGATCGGAGGAAAACGTTGTTTTCAAAACAAAAACCTGCTGCCGGGACTATTTTTATTTTCTTACTTAAGCGTGATTACCACGTATTACTTCATCAACACCCATTTCGACATCCGCTGGTGGCTGGATGTCTCGCTCAACCGGATCCTCCTCTCGGTCCTGCCCATGACCGCCTTCTGGACCTTCCGCGCGGCTTTAAGCGGACACTCAGAATCCAAACGCTAAGTTCTTTTTGCCTGTCCCTCTCGCAGTCACCTATTTCCCAGTTAAACGTCCCTGCGGGACCCGACACCGTTAGTCTTTTAATCGAATGGCTTTGGGATGACTAACCTATTGTGGTCTGAATTCAGGGAAGCATTATACTCTTGGAAAACATTATACTTTTGGAAATTCACATCATTGCCCAAAATATCGACTAATAATATCCCCCAAAGGGAAGATGTTTGTACTGCGACACCAGCCTTCCTCATTCTTTTCAGAATTTTTCTCTTTCTTAGCGAATTCCCAATAAGATGATCATTATTAAACTCAACATATAATCGATCAATATATTTTGCCGTGTCATCACTCAACATCTTTTCTAAGACAGCATACTCTGCTTCTTCAATATCCATATTAAGAATAATGTAGTCTTCCGTTGTAAAATTCTTTTTCATCCACTGACTGAAGTCTATCGATTCAACGGTGACTTGGTATGGCTCATCTTCTGCGTTCTTTTCAAATAGACTGCTTGCGGCATTGTTTCTTTTATTTAGATAAAATAAAATGGTGCCATCTTCTGTCCAAATGGCTTTATTCAGAATTGTAAGATTGGGGAATTTGGGCATGCTATTGATAGTGGTAGGATTTGCCTCTATCGCGATGATCTCCCATGAATACCCGGGTAAGTATGAACTGATGGCGTGGAACGCCGAATAAACCGCGCCAGAATCTGCACCAGCATCAATAAAAATATTTCTTCTTATCAGCGTTGCGCCAAGAATATCATTCGAGAAGAGATAAATTACAACAAAAAAAGAAACAAACATGACCATAAATTTGTTCTTCCTGCGCCTCATGAAACATACATTACCCAACATGTGATTCCTCCTTTGCGATAAATGCCCCGGCAGACAGGCCCGCCGTTTCAAAAATTTCGGGATGTCTAAGGATTCGCTAAAACATTTTCTAACGCGTCACGGCTCCAGGCGTCGCTGGGGTCAATGCGAAGGATGTCGTTAAGCAGGGCCTTGGCTTTATCGTTCTCCCCTCGTTCGAGGTCAATGCTCGCCAGGGTTTTTTTCGCGGGGAGGAAATAAAAGTCAACGGCCATCGCTCTTTTCAACAATTCAATCGATCCTTCGTAATCTCCCTTTTGCAGGGCCATGATGGCGAGGTTGTGGTAAGCCTCGGGCGCGGACGGATTGAGGCGGATGGCGGTGTAAAAATACGCCGTCGCCGCAGGGTCGTTCCCCAGATTCATCTCGGCAAAACCCAGATTGGCATACGTCTGCCAATTGGGCACCGGCGCGTCCAGGGTTTTTTCCAGATACGCCCTGGCCTGTTGCCAATCCCCTTCCCGCATGGCAACATCGGCCAGCCAGAACGCGGGAAACTGCATGTCGGGCGACAGGGCAAGCATATGCTGACAATAAGCCTTTTCATGGCCCCAGAGTTTATTGTATTCCCGGCTTGTGAGGACATAACTTCCCAGCAGGCAGACGATCCCCACGGTGATCCAGCGCAACGGATACCGGTCTTTGAAATCCATAATTGCCGACGCCAGAAAGAT
The DNA here is from genome assembly GCA_964361085.1 of uncultured Planctomycetales bacterium. Taxonomy (GTDB): domain Bacteria; phylum Omnitrophota; class Gorgyraeia; order Zapsychrales; family JANLHA01; genus CAYHZK01. The sequence continues at coordinate 20,150 of CAYHZK010000003.1, read as the reverse complement.
ACAAAACCCGATCGTCGAAAAGAACAACCAGTGCGGGGCCATGATGAAGCCCGCCTCGGGACGGGAAAAACAGGCCAGCGCCAAGGGACCCAGGCCGATCAAAAACCAGGACAGGCCCAGCGCAAAAGGCCGGTTGCGGCGGTGATAAAAAAGCTGGCGCACAGCGATTAAAAGCGCGGAAATCAAGCCCAGCGCGATGACGCCGTCACCGTCGCGAATGACCGGTGTCGCCCACATCAAAACAATGTCTCTTAAGAAAACGAGGTTAAAAAGATAGTGACGAATCAGGCTGGCGAAGGAGGCCAGATATCCGGACCAGGACAAATGCCAGGAACCGATGTGATCGAGCACGCCGGTTTTCAAACTGGCGTATCGCATTCGAAAAATGAAAAACACCATGAGGAGGATCAGCGACGGGACAATCGTCATCAAGGTTTTTCTGATGGAACACCTTTTGACGAAATACAGCATCGCGGCCAGGTAAAAAGGAAAGACCATGGCGATCTCATGGCACAGCAACGACAGGCCAAAAAGCAATAACCCCGCCGCCTGCCAGCGCCGGCGACCGGTTTCAATCCATTGGCGGGACTGTTGCAAAATGGCCAGATGCAAGGCATCGACGAGTGAGCGCGGAGGCGTCCTTATTGGACGTCGCACAAACGAACGAGGAGATAACGCCGCAGATGGGCGTTTTGCAACAGTCCCTTGGTGGAAACACAAAAATCCGCCCAGCATGGCCAGGATCAGGACCTCATACGCGGCTGTCGTCGTGTAATTCACCAGGACGCCGTTGATAGGATGGGCGCAAAACAGCGCGCTTGTCAAAAACGCGAATTTCCAATCCCCGAACAGGGCCTTGCAGAAATGAAACAGGATGAGCCCGCACAAGTAAAATAAAATGAAGTTGAAGAGATGATAGCCAAAAACCTGGTAACCGAACAAGCGGAAGGAGATGAAAAACAAAAGATGCAAGACCGGCCGGTAATAAAGGTAGGCGGCGCCGTCCACCCGGGAAAAGCCGAACGGGAAAATCTGCAAATGACCGGGATCCCCGATGGCCTTGTTGGTGAGGATCATGGAGTAGTCGTCCATTAAAAACGGATTATTGAGACTGTTGCTGAAGACGAGGAAACAGAGGATCAGCAGGGCGCCGTAAACAAATCCCCGCCGTTTTTCCGGAATGGAAATGGTGGTGCGCCATTCCGCCTGCAGTGTTTGAAAAAAGGGAATATCCAACCGGCCTCACTTGTTTCGCGGCTCTCAACGGCACCGGAATCGTTGCAGAGAAGTATTGCGGATAAAGATTAAAGGCCGCAACGACCGCAAACGGTCATAACGGCCTTTCGATCTTTAAGATTTTGTAACGCAAGGTTCCGGCTGGGACTTTGATTGAGACTTCTTCGCCTTCCTTGTGCCCGATCAGCCCCTTGCCGATGGGAGAAAAAATGGAAAGTTTGTTTTCCTCGAAACTGGCCTCCTCGGGGGAGACCATCAGATACTGCATCTTTTCGCCGCTTTCCGCATCCTTAAGGGAAACCAAAGCGCCGATGTAAACCTTGTCGGTCGCGATATTCTGGTCCTCGATGATCCGGACATTGGCGAGCTTGGCTTCGAGTTCGGCGATCCGGGCTTCGCAATGGGCCTGCGCGTCCTTGGCGGCGTCGTATTCGGCGTTTTCGGAGATGTCGCCCAAAAGCCTGGCCTCGCCGATGGCCTTAGAAATACGGCGGCGTTCCGTCGTTTTTAGAGTCTCAAGATCGCCGCGCAATTTTTCATAGCCGGCCCTCGTTAAATAAACTTCCTGTCCCATACCCCGCGTCCTCCCGGCCTCACATGCTCTCCAAGGCCTTCATCATCAGAGGAATGACCTCTTGCGATTCGGCCTTCGTCATCCGCCCGAGTTTGGCAAACCGCCATTCATTATTCTGGTCAAGATTTTCGCGCGAAACCTGCAATTTTTTATCCCCGCCGTTGTACGAGAAAACTCCGACGGTGATGCGGGTCTCCCCCAAAACTTTGACTTCCTTGAATGTTTCCTTATCCAGTGATTTTTCGTACGGCATTGCAACCCTCCTGTTTTCGTTATATGGGGAAATAGGGGATGAGGCGCTTCATCACATGCCCGGCATGGCCGCCATCATTTTCTGGGCGGCCACCTGCTGCGCTTTTTTGATCGCCGTGTTGAGGCTTTTCAGCAGATCGGCCTCAAAACGTTTTTTATTATCGATGCCCAGAAGGTTGTCATCGATCTCAATCGAGCGGAACTCCTGGGCGCCGCTGATGACAATCTTAATCCCGCGGATATCGGCGACATCGACGGAGACCGCGTCCAGATCTTTTTTGATCCGGTCCGCCTGTTTTTTCATTTCCATCATCTGCTTCATTTTGTCGAACATAAAAATCTCCTCATTTGATGTTTAACTTTTATACACAAAATCATCCGACTTTGCAAGCCCTAACTCCGCAAATGCGGGAATTACCGCAACCGCGCCGCCAAATCGAAAAGCGATGCGACCACGAACGACCTGGCCGCATAAATGATCAAAACGGCGATGAAGGGAGACAAATCCAGGGCCATCAGCGGCAGGAACCGGCGGATCGGCTCCAGGACAGGCTCGGTCACCTGGTGCAAAAACCGGACAACCGGGTTAAAAGGATCGGCGCTGACCCAGCTGACCAGGACCCGGATCAGGATGACCCAATACATCGCCGTGAGAAAAATATCCAAAAGTTTTGCCACCGTGATAACTAAATTACCGAGGATGAACATGCCTGTCCCCTTTTCTTTTAACTGTTATTTTTTCTCGAATGGACTTCTTCCTGCTCCACGTTGACCGCCTCGATGGGATACGGGATGACGATCCCTTCCTTTTCATAACGCCTCTTCAGGCGCTTCACGAACTCGTGTTTCACCAGATACTGATCGACAAATTCCCTCACCCTCAAAATAACGGAAAAATTGATGCTGAAATCGCCGAACGTGTGGTAACGGATAAACGGCTGAAACGTCGCGACGCCACCGGGGACGCTCTTGAGGACATCCTGCGCGACCTCGATGGTGACCCGCTCCACATGGTCGAGATCGGATTTGTAATGGATGCCGACCTGCATCACGAGCGCGCACTCGGCGTCAGGGTAATAGTAATTGAGAATGCGCGAGTTGATCAGGGTTTTGTTGGGAATAACGACCATGTGATTGGGGAGCATCCTGATCCATGTGGAGCGCCAGTCGATCTTGTGGACATACCCTTCTTCCCCCGACTCCAGCCTGACAAAATGCCCGACGAGGATCGGCTTGTCGGCCACAATCTGAATGCCGGCAAAAAGATTTTCCAGCGTCGGCTGCAGCGCCAGCGCGACCGCCAGCGACCCGATCCCCAGCGAAGCGATGATGGGCGTAATCGACACCCCGAAACTGTCCAGAAAAACGAGGGTGCCCAGCCCCAGAATCACGGTCCGGACAAATCCCCGGGCGATCCCGCCCGACGTCTTTAGAATTTCAACCCTGGCGCTGTATTCCTTCAGGATCAGGTTCAGGAACTTGTCGACAAAAAGGACAATCGCAAAAATCGAGACCGCCTTGAATCCGGATAAAACAGCCCGGGTGATCTCGCCATCCCCCATGGGGATCAGACGATGAACCAGGATCCCGCCGCTGGCAAAGATCAAAATCGTTAATGGAAAACTTGCGGACTCGATAAAGACATCATCGAACCGCGTTTTGGTGCGGGCGGCCATCTTTTTGATCACCATAAAAACGATCCGTTTGACCGTCAACAGGGCCATCACCCACAAGCCGTATAACAACGCCACCATCAGCCACCACGGCACCGAAAAACCTAAAACATGAAATTGAGTCATGCCTCGTCCTTTTTAAAACACCTTAAACAGATTCCCTTCGATGACCCGTTGCTCGATGCGGTTGAGCAGCCGTTTGGTCGCCGCGGAAATATCCCTCACCTCGTTGATGATGCCCTGGATGGATTTCGACGCCTCCAGGAGCGAAACGGCGGTATCGCCGAACGTCTCCGCGAGATTCTGCACGTCCAGGGGGTCTTCCCCGATGATGGGGGTGGTGATGTCGGCGCGGCGAAACCCGGGCGACGTTGTGATCTCGATGATCTTTTCTCCCAGGACCCCCTCGGTGATGATCGCAAACCGCGTGCTTTTATAAAGCTGTTTCTGAAATTTCTTATAAAGATTCAGCTCCACCTTGACCCCGCGGCCCGCCACTTCTTCATCAAGAAAATCAATGTTGGCCACGACCCCGACCGTCACACCCGAAAGCCGGACCGGGGATCCCGCCGTCAGCCCTCCCACCTTGTTAAACAGGACCGTTATGGGAAACTTCTTTTCGGTGATCCCCTTCTCGACGCCGATCACAAACACGACCCCGACGATCAGGGCGACGCAGAAAAGAAAAAACAATCCCGCGGAGAATTTCTTCAAAAAATCATTTTGTTCCATGCGGCTTCCCTTCATCATCCCCTGACAGCAGGGGGATTCAAGTTAGGAATTCCTGTAGATACGAATCGTGCGACGCCTGCAGCTGCGCCGGCACCCCTTCCGCGACGATCCTGCCCTCCCGGATCAAGATCAGCCGGTCCGCGATGCGAAACGAATTCTGAATATCATGCGATGTCACCACCGTCGTGCATTTCAATTGCCGCCCGATTCCCTTGATCAGATCCGAAATACTCCGGCTCTTGATTGGGTCCAGGCCCGATGTGGGCTCGTCACAAAAGAGCACGCGGGAATCAAGGATCACCGACCGGGCCAGGGCGGCGCGCTTTCTCATCCCGCCGCTCAACTGAGACGGGAATTTTCCTTCAGCCCCCTCCAGCCCCACCGTTTTTAAAAGTTCCAGGACCTTGGCCTTGATCTCCCGCGGCTTCGCCCGCGTATGCTCCCGCAAGGGGAAGGCCACGTTTTCAAAAACCGTCATAAAATCATACAACGCCCCGTCCTGAAACAGATACCCGATATGGCGGCGGACTTTCAACAATTCTTTTTCCGGAAGCTTTGTGATATCCCGCCCGTCGATCTCAACCGTTCCCTCGTCGGGTTTGATCAATCCGATCAGATGCTGCAACAAAACGCTTTTGCCCGACCCGCTTTCGCCTAAGATCACCAGGAGTTCCCCCTCCCGGATCTCCAGGTTGATATTGTCCAAAACCTGCTGGCCGCCGAATCGTTTATTGAGCCTGGTAACTTTGATCATCGTAAACCTTATTCTCAAAACTCCGGAATCTGTTGCTGCCGAATTTGGTATACAGCCGGTTATAGGGCCGCACGTCGACGGTCTGGGCGAAAAATTCAACGTCCCGGTATTTCCCGAGGAGCATCACCTCGGAATCCAGCAAGACATCGACGTTGTCCTGAGGATACCAAAACTCCCCTTCGTACTCAAGAGGCTCGCCGTTTCTGATCCACTCCGCCTCGATGACAGGGAATTGATATGTGGTATCCCCCCGGTTCCCGTCCAGCCCGGCACAGCCGGCGGTTAAGGAAAGAACACAAAACAATAGTATGATTTTCAGAATAATTCCTTTCAATGGATCCTCCTCGCAATAGTAAATCAGGACAGAATTTTTTGCGCCACAGACATCTTACTTTGTATTTTGCGGAATACAAACTACGAAATACGGATTCCGTGCGCTGCTCATCCCCAAAACGTCAAAATAATTTTGGTCAGAATCACGTTGGAAATCACGACCATCATGTAGGACAGGGCCACGGCCTTGGTCGTGTATTGCCCGACCCCCAGTGAACCGCCTTTGGTGTGAAAACCCTGATAGCACGAAATCCAGACGATGAGAAGCGCAAAAAAAAACGTCTTCGTAAACCCGCTGTAAAAATCCACAAAATTGACCGACCGCAGGGTCTGCTGGATATACGTGGTCCCCGGGATCCCCGCGTTATAAACGCCGATCAGATACCCCCCGAAAACCCCGACAACCTCCGAAAGGACCACCAGCCCGGGCAAGACCAAAAAACACGCGACCATCCGCGGCACGACTAAAAATTCAACCGGGTCGACCCCCAGCGTCCTTGTCGCCACAATCTGGTCGTTGACATTCATCGTCCCCAGCTCCGCCGCCATCCGCGCCCCCGCCTTCCCTGAAAAAATGAAAGACGTAAAAACCGGACTCAATTCCCGCACCAAAGACAGGACAACCAGCTGCGCCACGCGCTCTTTGGCGCCGAAACGGTTGAGCATGACATACCCCTGCAGCGCCAGCACGGCGCCCGACGCCAGCGACGCCATCATCACGATCACCGCCGACTGCACACCCTGCTGATAAATCTGTTTGAGGACCTCGTTCCAGCGGATCCGTCCGCGGAAGACATGCCGAATGACGTCGCCCAAGAAAAAAATGGCGCTGCCCGTCGCGGTAATCCGATCCGTCAGATAGGTCAGGATGGCCTGCGTCAAGGAGTCCTGTCTTTCTTTTTTTGATCCAGCCATATCTTTTCCATCTCGGATGTGATCTTATCCTCAACCGTACTGGGGATATATTTTTTATCCGCGGGAGGGGGGGCATTATGTTTGCCCTGAGTTTTCATCCGGTTTAAAAATTCACGGACACCCAAAACCTGCGCTCCGGCGGCGCGAACGTAATATTTGATCTCGCGGTCTTCGGTCACCACAACGATATTTTTGCGGTTCGGGGCCTCATCCACGAGGCGCTTGATCTTGTCATCCGCCGATTCCCCGGACGTGAAGATCACCTGCGGATTTTCTCCCGAGGGACAGCCGCCCAGCCCCTGCTGCCCGTCGAAAACAACGGTCACGGCGTTGCGCGGGCTCCCCCGAAGCCCTTCTTTTTCAATGAGAGCAAGCAGCGCGGTCCGGCCCTCTTCCAGACAACGCTCCGCGAGAGCAGGCGTCTGCTTTATCAAATTGTATCCATCAAGGACAAAATGCAGCGCCATTGTTAAAGGTCATTGTGCCGTTTTCAGAGGTTCCAGCTGTTTTGCAATCGGCAAACCCGCGGCCGAGTTTGTGCTCACATAAAACAATCCACCGAGCAAACCCATCAAAACCATAAATAAAAAATTGATCAAACTGATGCTCACCGCCACCCCCGAGGCCACGCCGACTTTCGCCAGAAGATACGCCGTCCCCGCCTCGCGGACGCCCAAGCCCCCGATGGAGGGGACGGTTGACGCGACACAGATCAACGGGACAAAAATGATGAAATAAAACAACGGGACGTCCTGGTGCAGGGCCTTGCTGATGAAAAAAAATGTCATCGCGAGACTGACCTGCGAAAGAGCCGAAATCCCCACGGCCTGAAGCAGCGCGGCCGGACGATCCTTGAGCAGGGCGATGTCGTAATGCATCTTCATGAGACTTTCCTTCACCCTCGGGAAACGGGCAAAGACCTGGCAGCAAAAAGAATACGCGCCTTCATGAAACAACACCGTCCCGATGACGGCCGAGGCCCCGGCCATGGCCACAATGGAAATCAAAACCGACGCATCATTGATGACGCGATGGCCAAACAGAAACGCCGCCGTCGCGACGCCGACCATGCCGGCAAACCCGCTCAAACGGTCCAGCAAAACCGAGGCCACAACCTTGGCCTTCTGTGTCGAATAACGGCAAAGGCCAAAAATTTTGATGACATCCCCGCCGATCGCGCTGGGAAGAAAGAGATTGCCGAATAAGCCGATAAAAAAATACCGCACGATACTGAAAAACGGCGCCTCAAGCTTTAAAGCCTTGATAAAGACGCTCCAGCGCAGCAAAAGAAAAAGGCTGATCATAAAAAAAACCAGAAAGGCATAAATGATAAAACGGACATCGGCCGTTTTGACAACGGCGAGGGTTTGCTCGACGTCAATTTTAGAAAAAATATAAATGAGGAGGATAGCGCTCAAGCCGAACCGCAGGAGCGAGGACAACAGGGATTTTATTTTTTTTTGAGATGTGGTCATGGGTGTCGTTGTTATCCGCCGACCGTATTCCGTATCCTGTGGACGACGGGATACGGGAAAAAGCTAACCCTTTCGCAAAGCCTCAACACAGCCCTCGTATCCTTCTTCGGCGATGTAGGAACTTCGCACCAGAGGGCCGCTCATGACATGTTTAAACCCGAGGCTGTGTCCGAGGAGTTCGTATTCTTTAAATTTTTCCGGCGGCAAAAATTCCTGGACCGGCAGGTGGCGTTTCATCCGGGTGGGAGCGAGATACTGGCCGATCGTCAGAATATCGCAGCCGGCGGCGATCAGATCTTCCATCGCCTCCCTGACCTCATCCGCGCGTTCGCCCAGGCCGGCCATGAGGCCCGACTTTGTGAAAACCGCAGGCTGCAGGTTTTTCAAGGTCTGCAACACCGAGAGCGAACGGTCATAATCGGCCTGCGGCCGCACCGCCGGGGACAAACGGCGCACGGTTTCGATGTTATGGCTGATGACATCCGGTCGAGCCTCAGCGACGAGATTAAGGTTCGCGGCGGCGTTGGAAAAATCCGGGATCAGGATTTCAATCCTGGTGTGCGGTGTCAGCCGGCGGATCTCGCGGATCGTTTCGGCGAACTGCCCGGCGCCTTCGTCTTTGAGGTCATCCCGCGCGACCGAGGTGACGACGACATAACGGAGATTCAATTGCTTGACCGCGAGGGCGACATGACGCGGTTCCGCCGGATCCGCCGCCGCGGGTTTGCCGGCCTTAACCGCGCAAAAACGGCAGGCGCGGGTGCAGATGTCGCCTAAGATCATAAAAGTCGCGACCCCCCGCCCCCAGCACTTTCCCAGATTGGGACAATGGGCGCTTTCGCAGACGGTATGCAAACGGGAATCCCGGAGCATGGCCTTCATGGCGCCGATCCTAGTCATATCCGGCAAGTCTTGACGAAACCACGACGGCAACCGCGGAAAGGATTTTGAAAGGATGGGGTCGGCCTGGACAGCCTCGGGCATAGGACTCACGCCTGCTTTTTGATCAGCTCGTGCAATTGTTTTTTGATCTTGATTTTATCCCGCAGCCCCGCGTAATCGATGATCAGCTTGCCGAGGAGATGATCGTTCTCGTGCAAAAAAACCCGCGCTAAAAGGTCATTCAGCTCCCGCTCGACGGTTTGATTGTGTTCATCGGTGTATTTGACGACGATTCTTTGGGGCCGGCGGACGTTGAGCATGACCCCGGGGATGCTGAGGCACCCTTCCTCCCGCTTTTCCGCGCCGGAGCGTTTGATAATCCTGGGATTGATCACGGCGATGGGGCCTTCGCCGATATCCACCACGAAAATCTGCTGATTGACGCCGACCTGAGGGGCGGCCAGCCCAACCCCCTTGTGCTCATACATCGCAGCCAGCATGGCCTTGATGAGCATCCGTTCCCCGGGGCCGACATGATCGACGGACACGGATTTTTTTCGCAAACAGGGATCTCCATAGGTACGGATTGTCAATTGGGGAATGATCATCTGCGGATGTGGTTTTTTTCGTCAAGATAAACGATCTTTGTTTTGGATTTTTTGGCTTCTCGCGGTTCCATCAGGGCATAACTTAAGATGATGATCTTGTCCCCCGCAAACCCTAACCGCGCCGCCGGCCCGTTCAAGCAGACCTCACCGGAACCGGCTTTCCCGGCAATCGCGTAAGTTTCCAGACGGTTGCCGTTGTTGATATTCAAAACCTCGACCTTCTCGCCGGGAATAATATTAACGGCTTTCAGCAGCGCCTCATCGATGGTGATGCTCCCCTCGTAATAAAGTTCCGCCTGAGTCACCGTCGCGTGCGCGATCTTCGATTTACAAAAACTGATTAACATCTTTCCTCCTGCGCCTGATTATCCCAGGTGCGGCTTGATCTTCGCCAGCAATTGCGCCTTGCCCATAGCCCCCACGAATTGGTCGACAGCCTCCCCCTGCTTGAAAATCAGCAGGGTTGGGATCGACATAATATGATATTGGGCGGCCAAATCCTGGGCCTCATCGACATTGACCTTGGCGACCTTGAGTTTTCCATCCAGTTCCCTGGCGACATCTTCCAGAACTGGGGCGATGGCCCGGCAGGGTCCGCACCACTCCGCCCAAAAGTCCACCAGGACCGGCAACGGCGATTTGAGAATTTCCGCGTCATAATCCTTTTCCGTAACATGAACCACAGCCATGACTTGCTCCTTTGCGTTAAGATTTTCGTCTATAAGGCAAGTTATTATATCCACGGGGCATTCGTCTTGCAAGGGGAATCTCGTGCGCGCATGGGAAGAGGGGATCCACCTGATGAATCATTGGTGCTGTGGCGGGCGTGCTGGTTTTTCGAAAATGCCGACATAGGACTGGGCGATACGGTCCCAGGAGAACCGATCGCGGACAAAAATCCGGGATTGAGCGCCAAACGATTGCGACAGCATGGGGTTTTGCAGCAGGTCCACGCACTTTACGGCGAACCCCTGATAATCCGTTTCCTCAAAAAGAAACCCGTTCTTACCGTCAAAAATCACCTCCGGAATGCCGCCGACGCGTGTCGCGATGACCGGCAACCCGGATGCGCAGGCCTCCAGGGCGACAAGACCAAACCCCTCTTTCATATTCCTGTCAGAAACATTCGGCATGACAAAGATATCGGCCGCCCGATAAATGGCGGGCAACAAACCGCTGTCCATATCGACGCGCCCCAAAAGGACAACATGATTCTGGAGGTTTTTCTCCGAAATCAATTTTTCAAGTTCATCCCCTTGCGGACCGCTCCCCACGACAAGATACAGGGCGGCGGGAATGTCTTTGACGATCAGCGGCAGGATATTTTTGATAAAGGAATCAAATCCCTTCAAACGGAGCAGGCGCCCAACGGACAAGATGAGCCGCCGGTCTTTAAGATTCCTCTTAGACAGTGTTTCCAGCCGGCTGATGATGTCGGTGTCTGGCGGCCCCTGAAAATCGTTCACATCCACGCCGTTGGGGATGATCTCAATCTTGTCTTCAGCAACACCTCTTGCAAGACACTCCCTGCGAAGATGGTTGCTGACACAGATCACTTTGTCAAAACGCCGCAGGGCCCAGGGGATAACACTTTGATAGATCTTGAGCGGAAAGGTGATATCGCGGCCATGAATCGTGACAACGATCGGAACGTTAAAAAGCCGTTTGAAAAGCACCCCAAACGGACTCATCAGGCCTTCGGAGATATAAAGACAGGTGATCTTGTAACGGACACAAAGATAAAGCCCTTTCCCCAGGACGACCAGCATAAAGAACGGAAGCCAGAGATTGCTCCCCCCCCAGCAAATGCGCTTCATCCCGATGCGCGTCTGAAGCCGGTTCACCAGTTTAAAATTGAAGCGCTCCATGCCGCCGAGAGACGGCGGGAACTTTCGTGTAATATACAGAAGCATTTTTCGGGGAAATTGTTATTAAGCTATCGGTTATTTTTTGATATTATGCTCAGGTATCTTATGATGATGCCCAGTATTATAAACCAGCGGATCCGGGGGAAGGGCAAAAAACCCAAAAAATAATGAAAGATTTCCTGATCAGATTCCTGGGCAACCCCATCGAGTTCACCAGGCGCGTCATCGACAAGATGATTATTTTTCCTTTGAAATACGGCCGGAAGGACGACTATGACGCGGCCCGGTACTGGGACGACCGTTTCAAACGGCACAAGGGGAATGTCAAGGCCGTGGGGATCGAAGGCCTTTCCGAGGAGGAGAACTTAAAACAACGCGGCCTTGCCGAGGAAGTCTTTCGTGACGCCTGCCAAAAACAAAACCTGAATTATTCTCAAATCCATGTTCTTGAAATCGGCTGCGGGACGGGTTTTTACACAAAAATCCTTCGCGACCTGGATGTTAAAAATTACACGGGGATCGATATTACGGACGCTTACTTCCCTCAATTGCAAAACCAGTTCCCCCAATTCCAGTTTGTCAAAAAAGATGTCACGACGGAACCCCTGGACAGGACATTTGATGTCATCATCATGATGGACGTGATCGAACACATTGTGACCGATCAAAAACTGTCGTTCGCCATGACCCAGGTCAAAGACTCGCTTAAGGAAAACGGGCTTTTCTTTCTTGTCCCGGTCAGCGCATCCGCGAGGCGGCATTTGTTCCACGTCCGCCAATGGTCGATGGGAGAGATCGAAAGGCTTTTTCCCCTCCGCGCGTACCGCATGGAAAAGACAATCGCACGAGGAGATGACCTTTTGTTGGTCATACAAAAAAATTCTGTTTCAGCTTAACCAAAAAACCTCTTTTCATAAGGGATTATGGCCGACCAGGACATAGAAAGTATTAAAGGGATTGTCGATCCCATAGAAGGGTGGCTGTCCGGCCACGAGGCGGAACTGTTGTATCATTCCGCGCGATGCTGCACGGCCAAAGGGGTTATCGTCGAGATCGGTTCCTATAAAGGGAAATCGACCATCTGTCTGGCTAAAGGGTCTCAACGGGGAAAGAATATCAAGATTTACGCCATTGATCCTCATGAAGGATACACCGAATACGCGGGGGCAAAAACCCCATCCAACACCTTCGCGGAGTTTTCACGGAATATCGAAAAAGCCCGCGTTGCGGACCTGATCGTGCCGATCGTGGATACCTCGCGCCACGCGGCCCTGTCATTTCATGAACCGATTGAACTGCTTTTTATCGACGGGAGCCATGAATACTCCGCCGTCAAAGAAGATTTTCACGATTGGGTCCCCAAAGTGATCGACGGCGGCATGGTTGTTTTTCACGATACCATTGGATACGAAGGCCCCCGGCGAGTCGTCAATGAACTTATTTACCGTTCGGGTCAATTTAAGGACATCAAACTGATCGATGAAATCACCCTGGCCGTCAAATCCAAAAACATCACGGCCGCCGACCGCCTGAAGAATTTTAATATGTTGATCGTCAAAAAACTCAGCGAAGGGGCGGTCCGCATTAAGATTCCCAAGGCCATACGAGGATGGGGCAAGAAAATTCTTAAGAAGGCTCAAGATTAAAATCTATGCGGAGCGCAGAACACATCCCCCTCTTTCCTCTCTCAAAAAATGTGTTCTTTATCATTGCGGCGTGCCTGGTCTGGTTTAAATTTTTCGCCTTCCATCTGTATCTGAATCAATGCGGAAAGGAGGCCATTTTTCTGCCTGACTCCGCAAGTTACGTCAACCTCGCCGGCTCCCTGATCAAGAACAAGGCCTTTGCTCAAATTGATCAAAATGGCGTCTTAGTGCCGGAAATATTCCGGACACCGGGGTATCCCATCTTTCTTGCGATATTATCGGGCGTTTTTCAATTCGATTTTATTCGGATCGTGTATGTTCAGATATTCCTTTCAATCCTTGCAGCCCTGATTGTTTATAAAATCATGGGCGTCGTTGACCCCGGCTTAAAGCGCTTATGCGCTCTCTTCATGCTCTTTGATTTCTCGGTGACTTATAACTCCATGCTCATGATCACCGAAACACTCTTCACCTGCGTCTTGACGGGTTTTCTTTACTTTTTCGTGATTTACTTGAATTCGGGAAAGACGCGCGACTTGCTCATTGCCGCGTTCTTATCGGCTGTTTGTGTTTATATCCGTCCCATAGGCTATTATTTACCTTACACAATCATTGCGTGTTATTTTGTCCTCGCTTATAGAAAATCTCCGGAAAAGGTCATCGCCCACAGCGTTCTGTTTATCATCACTGTCACGTGTCTTCTGAGTTTGTGGCATGTACGGAATTATACGCAGCTTGGGGAATGGCGCTTTTCCAGCATTGGAGACGTTTCTTACGGCGGCGACGGGATTATCGGCAGTTATCAAAGATTGAATGTGTCAGGGGTATCGCCGTGGGTCTTTTACCCCTGGAATTTTCTCAACCTGATTCGACGTGTCTTAACCCATACAACGCTGATGACACTCCCGGATGCCGCTTTAACAGCAATGTTTAAAATAATAACACTGAGCTGGATTGATCTTTGGAAACTGGGACTCATCATGGGGCTCGTCTTGATAAAAAAAAATATTTATCTCCGCTTCTTTTTCGTCGTTATTGTTTACCTGACGGCGGCTCCCGTTTTCGCGGCAAACTTAGGCGCCGGCGAGCGGTTTCGCGTGCCGATGTATCCCTGCATCGCGTTGATCGCGACAATCGGATGGCATCATATCTATACCATCGTGAAAACATGCCCCTATCACAATATCCGCAAAAGCCATAAAATGGCTCTTCCCATTCTGTGTTTATCCTTGTACGCCTTATGTAAATTTATTTACGCGTGCGCTCAGGCGGCATGGGGTGGAGAAATTGAGTTGATTGCGAAATCGCTGATCGCAATATTCAGCATATGGTTCGTGTGCCGTTGTTTATATCAGGACGACGAATGGGCCGGGTGGGTTTGTCTGCCGGGGACTTTCATATTTTCTTTATTCGGGATGCTAGAATTCATAATCCTCCAGAAAACCGGGGCTCTTCCTTTAGAACCTCACCCACTCTTTAATGCTTTTATGCTGACAGCGCTGCCGGTTTTACTGTTTATGGCCTTTATCACCTTATTATTTTCAAAACTCAAAACCGGAAAAGACGACACTTGAAGAACAAAATATTTTTACAAACTGTTATTATTTCCCTCTGTCTCCTGATCATCCTGCGCTATTTTTCTCAACATACCGGGGAGTTAGCCTACATTTTTCAATTGCAGAGTGACCGGCTCCTCATTATTTTCCTCCTGAGTATTGCCATTCACGTCCTTCTGGGCTACAAAATGCTGATTATTTTAAGAAAGCTGGGGCTCCGGGATGTCCTGTTTACGGATTGGTTTAAGATTTTTTCCGTTTCTCGTTTTGTCAATTTCCACGTCACGCAGGGCGGCAACCTGTTCCGAAGCTATATCCTGAAAACAAACCATCAATTCCCCTATACCCAATCCATCGGGATGATCTCTGTCTTCGGCTGGCTGGAGGCGATTTTTGTTTTGCTGATCTCCATCGGTGCTATCGCTATCCAGGATCACCGGTTTCAGATCAAGGGATTTAACGCCATCGGTCTTTTAACAGGGCTCTTGGCGATATTTCTTCTCATTCCCCTTTTAAGCCAAAAAATTCTACAATCCCATAAGACAAAAAACCCGTGGCTGCTCTGGGCCCAGCGAAAACTCTGTGACATTGTCGACAGTTTTATGGTCACGATGAGAGACCTCCGGTTGCTGACTGTTATAATTTCTTTAAATTTTTTAACATTTATGCTTTTTGCATGTTCGATCTTTATAGCGTTTGGGGCGATTGAGGTGCACCTGAATTTTGCCGAGACGACCCTTTTTACGGCCTTGACCCTTTTAAGCAACATTTTCTTTATCACCCCCAGCAATCTTGGCGTGACGGAGGTGATTTACGGGTATCTTTCCACGGTCCTTGGGAATTCCGCGGGAGGCGGCATTATTGTCTGCGCGACGTTGCGTCTGATCTGGTATATCCTTTACCTGCTCCTGTCCGTCATATTTTATCGGACACTGTTAGGGGCTGTTAAAAAGAATGACTAAAACCATCACATTCTTCGCCGTAGGAGGACTGCAGGAGCCCAGCGGCATCAAGTATATTCCGCTGGGGCGTGAATTCGTCAAGCGTGGATATAACGTCCAATGTCTGACGCTTCACCCCCATCTGAAATCCTTGTCCCAACGGCACATCAATGTCGACGGCGTGGATGTTTATTTTGTCGGACAGATGCAGGTCCTGAAAATCAATGAACGGAAATACTATTTCAATCCGATTCAACTCCTCTGGGTTGTTTTTTGTTCCGTCGCGGGGATGACCTTAAAAGGCCTGGCGCTGAAAACTGATGTGATTTACTGCTTTAAACCCCAGCCCATCAACGGCCTTGCCGCGCTGATCGTCAAATGGGTCAAAGGGAAGCCCCTCCTCCTTGACACGGATGATTATGAGGCGGGATTTGAAACACTGTCCGGTTTGCAAAAAAAGATTGTCGCCTTTTTTGAGGACCGTCTGCCGCGATATGCCCACAAGGTGACCTATAACACATCGTTCTTAAAGCAACGGTATGTTCAACTTGGTTATCCGGAAAATAAATTTGTCAAGTTTCAATATTCCCCCGATGAAACTTTTTTTAATCACTTTGAAGAGAACGCCGTCGAACGGTTGCAACAAAAATATTCCCTGCACAAGAAAAAGGTCGTTATCTATTTTGGGGCCCTGAGCCTTCGATCCGGGCACGCCGTGGATCTGCTGATCGACGCGTTTCGGGACGTTCATCGAGAGATTCCTCACGCGGTCTTATTGATCATCGGCGGAGGAGAGGACTTCGATCATGTGCGGGAAATAATTGAGCCTGAATTGAAAGACGCCGTTCATTTCACGGGACGCGTCGCCCCTGAGGAAATCCCGTCTTACCTTCACTGCGCTCACGTCAGCGTTGATCCGGCCCGCGACACCCTGAACAACCACGGCCGGTCGCCCTGGAAGATATTCGAAAGCATGGTCGCGGGTGTGCCTGTTGTGACCGCGGATATCGGCGACAGAAAAGAATACCTTGATCAGGGAACCGCGGGGATCATTGTCAGACCCGACGACCCACAGGATCTCGCGCGCGGGATCATGAAAATTCTTTTAGACGACCAATTGGCTCAATCGATGTCTCGACGATGCCGTGAAATTATGAAAAATTACACCTGGTCTAACCTGGTGGATCATCTCATCCGGGAGATCCCCGCTCTTAAAACTTAGGAATCGCCCATGGCTTATTTCCCGCACCATATCGCGTTTATCAATAGCTGCATCTCAAAATATTTAGGCGCGCCGCAAGGGAAACGCATGCTGGAACTCGGCAATCAAAATATCCTCAATGCCTTCTGGGGAAAGACCTTTTCGCCGACGATCCCCGAAAAGAAGGGCAAAGAATATTATTCAAAGCTGGGTGTGGAGCACACCTCGGTTGATATGAACGGACGAGACGGGGCCGTGGCGGTTGACCTGGCGCGCCCCATGGATCGCCCCGAGTGGATCGGACATTTCGACATCGTCACCAACTCCGGGACAACAGAACACGTGGAGCCTTATGAGGCGCAGTTTATCTGTTTTCAAAATATCCATCGCGCCACGAAAAAAGGCGGTCTGATGATCCATATCATTCCGGCGGTTGAAGAACTGGACCAGAACGGTCAATGGAAATATCACTGCAACAATTATTACTCAAGGGATTTCTTTCGCGTGCTAGCCGAAGAAAACGGATATCAGATCGTGGAACAGACAGTCATGAATGAGCTGTTGTGCGTCTGTTTGCAGAAAACTTCCGAGCAGCCTTTTATGGAGGATCAAGAGAAATTCCTCCGGCACATCGCGCGGAGGGAAGGAGGCATCTTTTACAGCGGGATCAATGACAAAAGATTCACGGTTTTTCAGCGGATCCGGTTCGATGTCTTAAGAAAATTGCACACCTTAAAAATCGTCCTCAAAAATAAATTGTCCTGACCCTGTCCCGCGCAGACATTCACTAAGAATTTTCCCTTGACTCGATTTCCCGGACTCGATACAGGGTGTCCTCGATAAGCCGGCGGTTGGCGGCGATGAGATCGCCGACGAGCCCGACGATAAACATCTGAAAACCAACAATCAAGAGGATGGCCGCCAAAATCAGGGATTGGGTGTGCCCGCTGCCGTAGCCAAGCAGATAATAATACACAAACCGGCAGCCGATCAGAAATCCGGCCAGCGACAGCCCACATCCCGCGATAACAAAAGTTTTGAGGGGATTGTACATGGCATAGATCCGCAAGATCGTGACCATGGATCGGGCAATATACTGCCACATGCTTTTGAACAAACGGGATTCGCGGGTCACCTCATTCGTGTGAATGGTGATATTCGCGATAGCGAGGTTCTTATGCTGGGCCTGGATAAGACTTTCCAGAGTATAGGTGTAAGCCGAAACGATATTCATCCTCAGGGCGGCCTCGCGGCTGTAAGCGCGAAACCCCGTCGTCGCGTCAGGCACGGTGGTGCCGGACAAATTGCGCACGACCCAGCTGCCCAATCGCTGAAGCCGTTTTTTAATGAACGAAAATTGCCTGACGTTTTCGATATCACGGTTGCCGATGACAACATCAGCCTCCCCGTTGAGAATCGGCCGCACAAGACGGGGAATATCCTCACCCTTATACTGCCCGTCGGCGTCGGTATTAACGATGATATCCGCGCCCGTCTTTAACCCGGCATCCAGCCCCGCGCTGAAGGCCCTGGCCAGCCCGCACCGTTTCGTAAATCGCACGATATGATGCGCGCCCTGCTCCCGGGCAACCTGGGCGGTGCGGTCGCTGCTGCCGTCGTCGATCACCAAAATCTCAATGGTATCGATCCCTTCAATCTTTTGCGGCAGGTCTTTGAGCGTTGCCGGAAGGCTTTGCTCTTCATTGAGGCAGGGGATCTGGATGATGAGTTTCATGAAATGTTCTCCGGGAATTGTTCGCGGGCCATTATATCAGCTTTCTTCGCGAAAATGACGGGGTAATTGCAGAAATTGCTTGTCTGGTTCTTGAGAGGCCCCTATAATGGCACCATCTGTTTCTTTCAATCCATGTCGAACGATCCCGCCTATAAAAACCATGCCGGAGACTCCAACACAGGAATGGATTTTCTTTTGTCCCTGATCGCGACCGCGCTGTCCGGGCTGATCCTTTTTGCGTTTTTATCCTTCCGGCTGCAGGGCGATCTCCCGGAAACGCTCCTCACCCTCGCCGGGAGTCTTACCGTTCCCGACAAAAATTTTTTTCAGGTTAAAAACATCCTGGGGCTAAACGCGTTATTTTACGTCTATCTGACTTTGACCATCGCTGGGGGGCTGGCTTGCCTGTTCAAATCCCTGAGCCAAAAGAAAACCCGGCCCGGGACATGGAACTCCCAAATCCTTTACAACGTCGGCTTCGCATTTGTGGTCCTGATCAGCGGACTGCAAATCCTGGCGCATACGGAGCAATACAAATTGTACGGCCATAAATCCCTGGAGGAAAAAATCGCCATCCGGTTTAAAAATTCCTATCAGTTCGCGCGGTATTGCCAGCGTAATTTTCCCGGCAAGCACTGGGGCATTCCCGTCACGGATCTGGATACCGCTCAAAATGAGGGGATGCTCACCTTCGCCGCCGTGGCTTATTATCTTTACCCGATTGATATCAGGGTCGACCAGGACCACACCAAGGATTGCCTGATCATCTTCGCCAAGGACGATCCGCTGTCGCAGGTCACGGACGGGTATGTCGCCATGCCGCCCTTTGACAAAAACAGTTTAATCGCCATCAAACAATGACACGTCAATCACTATGGAAACATTCTTAAAAATCGCTGCAGCCGGCATGATCCCCACCGCCGCGGGGATGGCGGTGTTGTTTCTCCTCTTTCGCCGGTTTCCAGTCAATCTTCTTTTCTCGACGGCCATCGCCTTCGGTTTAGGGCTGGGCCTGCTGGGCCAGGGGATGCTCCTCCTGGGGATTCTGGGGATCGAATTCAATCTTTTGACAATCAGCGGCGCGCTGCTGGCCATGACTTTTGTTGTTTTTTTCATTCACAATTTAGTCAAAGACGCGGCCGCTCCCGCCCTGCAACAGGATGTCCGACCGCAACCGTCAACGTTAAAGGAAAAAATCATCATCGGATCGCTCGCGCTTTTTATCGGCTATCATATTTATTACGTCTTTTGGCGGGCGCTAAACGTTCCGGTCTCCGAGTGGGACGCCGTCTCCTTTATCGCCTTCAACGCGAAAGTTTTTTTTTACGAACGCGCCCTTTATCAGCCCTCCCATCTCCCCCACGCGGCCTATCCGTTGCAAGTCCCGTTGATGATGACGTGGATCGCCGTGATGGTTGGGAAATGGCACGAACTGCTGGTTAACGCGTTTTTCCCGCTCATGTTCTGCTCTTACCTTGTCATTCATTACTCTTTTCTCCGCCTGCACACAAGCAGACCCTGGGCGCTCGCCGGCGTGGCCCTGCTGTGTTCCTCAAACTTTTTCATTTTTCACAGCACCATCGCCTATCGGGATTTTACAATGCTGTATTTTCACTGCGCGACGATCCTGCTGCTTTTGATATGGCACAAATCGCGGGACGATTCTTTTCTCATCCTGGCGGGCCTGTGGGCGGGCTTTACAACTTTTATAAAACTTGAGGGGACGATGTATCTCGTGATGCACACCATCCTCTTTCTCATCATCTGCG
>CAYHZK010000002.1:19421-33681 GCA_964361085.1 uncultured Planctomycetales bacterium | reverse complement strand
TGGACATCGGCGGCACCAAGATCTCGGCGGCCCTCGTTTCACCGTCGGGCCGGATTCTCGCCCGCGGAAAATCCCCAACCCCTCCCAAGGCCAAACCTGCCGTCATCCTCAAGCACGTTTTAGAAATCGCAGAAGAGATCACCGGCGCAAAACAGCTGCCGCGCGCAGCGATTGCCGGGATTGGCGTCGGGGTCCCCGGGATCGTCGCTCCCCGCAATAAAATCCTGGCAACCCCCAATATCAACCTGGCAAAATTTCCCCTCTGCGAAAAAATCAAACGCCGTTGGAAGACCCGCGTCCTGGCCGGCAACGACGTCAACTTAGGGCTCTTAGGCGAGCAATGGCTCGGCGCGGGACGAAAGGCCAAAAACATTGTCGGAGTTTTTCCCGGGACCGGTGTCGGCGGCGCCGTCATCCTGGACGGCCGGTTATGGATCGGCGCGGATGGTGCGGCCGCGGAATTCGGCCACATGATCATGGATATTGACGGCCCCCTGTGCAGCTGCGGCAACCGGGGATGTCTTGAAGCCCTGACCGGGCGGTGGGCCATCGAACGCGACATCCGTCAGGCCATCAACAACAAACAGCACACCATCATCACCTCGCTGCTGGACGATCCCCTGGCCCCGATCAAAAGCAAAATTCTGAAAACCGCCCTCAAACACAAAGACCCCCTCACCCTGAACATCATGAACCAGGCGGCGCAAACGATGGGAAAGGCGTGCATCAGTCTCCGTCATATTTTTAACCCCGAACTGCTGATCTTAGGCGGCGGCGTGATCGAGGCCTGCGGCGACTTTATGCTTCCCGTCATCAAGCGCGTCTTCAAGTCCGATCCCTTTTTCAAGAAAATCGACCATTGCGACATCGCGATCTCCCATCTCGGTGACGACGCGGTCATCCTCGGCGCCGTGGCCATGGTCAAAAGAGGATAAAAATGCCGCACCTCTGACGGCGGATCGGGAATGACGTTTATTGAAACCGCGTGGTCCCGCCTCCCGCATCGCCGGATGGGCCTTTTTTCTTTTTTTGATAAACTTCAAGCTGACGGCCCAGGACGGCGATGATTTCTTTCAGGTGCTCTTCGCTGACGATGATACGGGCCACACAGCGGGGAGTTTCATACGGACGCGCGCAGACAAAGCTCATAAAAAATTCCCTGTCGCTGCTGCTGACGACGATATTCGTGGCGTAGCGATAATCTTCGATCCCCGCGGGATCGTACTTATAAAACTCGGGCTTTTCAAAATTCTCCGGGATCATCTTCCCCTCCTCTTCGATCTTCACGTTAATGTTTCTAACTTGTCCCACAGGCCTGTTTTTTTCTGGGATTCCCAGGCGGCTGCCATTTTAAGGTAGGCCGCGTCCCGTTCCCGGCGACAATAAACGCCCAATTGGTCGATCGTCTCCTTCTTGCCTTCCAACGATCGTCCTTTCGGCAAAAACCCCGGGAGCATGAGCTGCCAGACGTCAAAATCATGCATCGTCCCCAGGGCGCGCTGCAAAACGATGGCGGCGGCGATATAACGATCCATTGTCTTTCCGTAAAACGGACGGAAGACCTCCAGCGTATAACGAAGACATTTCGCGGCGATGCGCATCTGATGCAGTTCGGCAATCTTATCCGGCTGGTGAACAAACTTCCCGAAGGCCAGCAGCTGCCGAAGACGCCGGGATATTTTTTTCTGCGCTGTTTTGGCAAGAGGACGATCGCTCTGCCGTGCAAACTCCGGGCCTCGCAGGAACGCCCGGATTTCAGAAAGGGTTTTGCGCTGATCCAATTGCGCCAGCGAGCGGCACAGCCTTTGCTGCAGGGCCGAGCGTTTTTCCGGCAGCTTTTCGATGAGCGCGTCGAGGACGATTTTTTGGGCGGGGTCTTTGAGGGCCCGGCGGTAGGTCTTTAAAAACAGGATTTGGATATCGAGATCGCGGGCCTCCCCGCAGTTTTGGGAAGAGACTTTAAGGCCTCTGATCCACCGCCGGCGACGGGCCTCCGGGATAAATTTCTTAAAAACCCAGAAGGCGTTGCGCAGCCTGCGGAATGTGACCCTGAGTTGATGCAGCGATTCCATGCCCCGCCCGGCCTTGACGCCGGGTTTCGCCCTGGCGATGATGCGAAGATATCCCGCAATGGTTTCGGCGACGTACTCATGACACACCGCTTGAGCCCCCGTAATAACTGATCATCCGCTCCTGAAAATTAAACTTCTCCTCGCTGTCTTTCTGCCGCGCGTATTTTTTGTCCGGGAGGAGCAGCCGGGACTTCGAATTGTCCTTCCAGCACATATCGATCAGGTACTGCAGGTGCTCCTTGATCTCGTCCTTATAGATTTCAAAAAGGAGCTCGATGCGTTTGTCAAAATTGCGGGTCATCCAATCCGCCGACGACAAGAAGACTCGCGGCGTGGCGTTGTTATGAAAAATAAAAATGCGGGTGTGCTCGAGGAAGCGGCCCACGATGCTCTTGACCTCGATGTTTTCGCTCAAAGACGGCACCCCGGGGACAAGACAGCAGACCCCGCGCACGATGAGCCTGATTTTGACTCCGGCGGCAGAGGCCTCATAGAGCTTTTCGATCATCGGGATGTCCTCCAGCGAGTTCATCTTGGCCTGGATCAATCCGTTTTTGTACTTCTTCTGCCATTCGATCTCGCGGTCGATCTGCTCGAAAAAGTATTTTCGCAAATCGTGCGGCGAAGAAACGATCCGCTTCCACGGCGAGGGAAGCGAATACCCCGTGATGACATTGAACACATCCGAGATATCCCTGGCGAAGTCATCGTTGGCGGTGAAATACCCGATGTCGGTATAAACCTTGGCCGTCTTTTCGTTGTAATTTCCCGTCGAGAGATGCACGTAACGCCGGATCCGCCCCTCCTCCTTGCGCACAATCAGGGTCATCTTCGAATGGATCTTGATGTTGGCAATCCCGTAAACCACATGACAGCCGGCGTCTTCCAGTTCCTTGGCCCATTTGATATTCTTTTCCTCGTCAAACCGGGCCTTGATTTCCACCAGGACCGTCACCTGCTTTTTTTTCCGGGCCGCTTCCTTGAGGGCCTTGATGACCGCCGAGTCTTCATAGGTGCGATACAGGGTCATCTTGATGGCCAGAACGTTTTCGTCCCTCGCTGCGGTCTGGATCAGGTCGATCGTCGGATGAAAGGACTGGAACGGCAAATGGGTGATAAAATCGCCCTGGCCGATCCGCTCAAAGATATTCTCGTATTCGATTCTTGCGGGGGCATATTCGCGGTAACACAGCTCCGGCCGGCCCACCTGGGGGATCATCTCGTACAAAAAGGCAAGATCGAGCGTGCCGCCGATGCTGACCACCTCGTCTTTGGGAAATTCCAGCCCCTGGCAGAGCAGGTCCAGGAATTCCGGGGCGCAGGATTTTTCAATCTCCAGATGCACGACCCGGGCCCGGGCCCGTTTTTTGACTCCGCCCTCAATGGCCGTCAGCAGATCCGGGGCGAACTCCTCGTCGACGTACAACTCGCTGTCGCGCATGATGCGGAACAGGGCGTGTTCCTGCATCTTGTAACCGCGAAAAAAATTCTTCAGATTGAAACGGATGATCTCGTCGATCAGAATAAAACCGGTTTCGTCCTTCTCCGACGGGAGCTTAAAAAGGCGGGAGATATTTTTCGGGACCGGCACAATCGCCAGGTGCGGTTTATCATCCCGGATGACATTGACCGCGAAGGCAATCGTTTTCGACGGCAAAACGGGAAAAGGATGCCCCTGATCCACGGCCATCGGCGTGATGATGGGAAACAGGGTGATTTCAAAATACCTTCGGACCTCTTTCTCCTGATCAGGATTCAAATCCTCATAATTTTTGATAAAAACCTTGTTTCGCTCCAGATCCTTTCTGGTCCTGCCCTGATAGATCTCATAAAATTTTTTGGTCAAGAGACCGGACTGGGTCTTGATCTCGACGAAGAGGTCCTGCGGAAAATAGCCGGAGCGGTCTCTTTGATTGTACCCCGAATCCAGCAACCGCTTGAGACCCGCGAGCCTCACCATATAAAACTCGTCGAGGTTGTCGCTGAAAATGGCCAGGAACTTGAGCCGCTCCAAAAGAGGATTGGCCAGATCGGCCGCCTCCTCCAGGACCCGCTCATTGAACATCAGCCAGCTGAGGTCGCGGGGGATGAACTTGTCTTTGATTTCAAGTGGGGGCATCGGTCTTGTCCTGCCCTTCCCGGCCTTTTAAAGTCAGGGTGATGCGGTTGCCGGTGATCTCTTCGAACAACTCTTTTTTTTCCTGAAAAAAGGCCTTTTCCAAAAGCAGGCTGTCGCTGCTGTGAGCGATCAGGGTCACATCCTGCCGGTCATTGAATTTCACTTCGACTTTTTTAATCTTCTGTTTGTGCGAACGGTCCAGGGCGTTGGCGATGCGCAGGAGGGCGCTCAATTTCTGAACTAAAATCTGCTGATCCGAAGAAAGCGAATTATACAGGAAATGCGCCGGGAGCGGCGGGCCTTTGCGATGATACCGGGCGATGCAGGCGATGATCTTCATATCGTCTTCCGTCAGGCGAAAAAGATTCAGGGAGCTGATGATGTACTCGCTGTGCTTGTGATGGGCGCGGTTGTTGACGAACATCCCGATATCATGAAGATAGGCCGCCAGCGTCAGATAAATCAGATCGTCGTCTTTCAGCCCCAGGGCGTCCTGCAGCTGCTTGAATAATGAACCGGCCAGATCGGCGACGTGCCGGCAATGGTTCAAATCCAGTTTGTACTTGCTGCAAAGGTGCTGGGCCACGGAAACGAGCTGATGGGTCTTGCTGTTTTCTTTCAGGAGTTCCAGCTTAAAAAGCATATTGGCCAGAATGGACTCAGCCAGGGACGTCTCCAGGATATAGATGTACTTGTTTTTCGTGAGATGAAAAATTTTGTTAAGCACCAGCGCGTAGCCGACCATGGTCTCCGCCACCTCGGAGGGGATCTTGTACGTGTGGGCGACAGCCTCGGGATTGCTTTCGGTCAGCTTGGCGAGCAGCATCTCGGACTCCGCCAGCCGGAACTGAAAAAAATTCGATTCCCGTTTGCGGCTCGGGATGAGGTTCTGCAGATAGGCGGAATAGTTTTCATCGATGACGATGACGTCGTCGAGCGTCAGCCGGGGGGCCATTTTTTTGACGTAAAGAAGGTCATTGGCGACGTACTCCCCGACCGCGGCGTAAATCTCCTCCATGCTGCCGTCGAGCCGGCTCATGAATTGTTTCAGCCGCAGCGTCCCCATCGGGACGCCGACGTTCATGAGCGTCACCCCGCGCTCCATCACCGAAATATCGAGGCTCCCGGCGCCCAGCTCGGCGATGAGGACATTCTTCTGGTGGATGGGATAGGCTTTTTTTAATTTGTGGCTCAAAAAGCCATCGATGTAATACACCACGTCCCCGACATTGAGGACATCGACCTTGAACCCGGTTTTACGCAAAACCGTGTCGGAAAAGATGTCCCGGTTGCCGGCTTCGCGGACCGCGGTTGTGGCGATGACCATGACATCCTCCACCTCGTATTCCCGGATCCGCTGCTGGTATTTTTCCAGAAAGGAGATGGTTTGATTGATGGTTTCCTGCGCGATACGCCCTCTGAAAAAGGTATTTTTGCCGATGGGGACAACGTTTTTGAGGGATTCCAGGACACAA
Organism: uncultured Planctomycetales bacterium; assembly: GCA_964361085.1. Classification (GTDB taxonomy): domain Bacteria; phylum Omnitrophota; class Gorgyraeia; order Zapsychrales; family JANLHA01; genus CAYHZK01. The sequence continues at coordinate 28,015 of CAYHZK010000002.1, read as the reverse complement.
ATCTCTTCGCCGGCCTTTTCCCCGATGACCAGTTTGATGGAGTTGGAACCGATGTCGACGACAGCAGCGCGCATAGGCAGACTTTCTTTCCCGGCGTTGTATGACCCGATTGCTTCCTGAAGGCGGGCTGACCGCTTTGCCGGGCTAGTGATATTATACCGTTTCCGTCACCGGCGCGGCAACTTTATTTTCCAAATCATTAACATGAATTATTGCAATACGTTACAATAGGCTTCGGGTGGAGCCGGGATTTCCTGGATTCGGCATTGACTTTCTTCCACGCCGCTGATATAAAAAACCCATTCCGCTGTTAAACTTCAGCAACACAATGACATAAAGGAGGCCCCTCCATGGATAAGAAAAAAATCGTGGTGATCGATGATGAAAAAGATGTCTGCTTTCTTATCAAAACAACGTTAGAGAAGGCCGGTCAAATTGAGGTCTCCGAGGCCCATGACGGGCTTGCCGGCCTGGATCTGTGCCGCAAGGTTAAGCCTGATTTGATTTTCCTGGATTACGTGATGCCCAAGGCCTCCGGCGACAAGGTCATTCTTGCTCTGAAAAAAGATCCGGAATTGTCGGCCATTCCGGTTGTCGTGCTCAGCGGCCTGGGAGAGATGATCTATTCCAGGACCAAGGATCACTGGAACTGGCTGCCCAACAACCCCGCCGTCAGGCACCGGGGCGAAGTCCCGTCGCCCCTGGCCGATAAAAAAGAAAAAGACAGCGTTGTCGCCCAGGCCCTGGGCGTTAAGGATTTTCTGCGAAAACCCCTTTCGCGCGAATTGCTCGTCCAGGTCGCCAACAGCATCCTGAAGATCGGCGAAGCGCCAAAAGAGAGTTAGGAGATCACGTTGTCCGTTCGCGGATAACCTTGAGGAGCTCTTTGGCCGCTTCCTCCGGGCCCTTGCGTTCCCAGCCGGACAGTCCCAGCCGCGTTCGGATTTGCCCGACAAAAATTCCTGCCGTGTAAAAGGCGTTGAAGAATTCCCTGGCCAGCGGATCGTGCAGCTCTTTGTACTGCGGAGGGCCGAAGACGTTCGCGAAATACGAATGCACCAGCCCCTTGGAGGTCGTTGTGCCCTTGCTCATGACCGTCCCCTCCCGGAAAACCTTGATGGCCTCGTCGGAAGCGTTGAATTTTTCGAGGATGGGGTGTTCATCATCGACGTTGTCGTAATTGTTGGCGTAAAGGATAAAATCGATTTTGTGGCCCTTGATGAGATTTTCGTAGGTCGTGACCGGCAGGATGATGCGCGCGTTCACTTCATTGGCGCTCATGATGATGGCGCGGTCAATCTGTCCTAAGGCGTAGCCGGGCTGAAGATCATCGAGTCGCAGAAAGGCGCCGATCTCCGTCCCGTAACCGATGATCTCCCCCTGCTTATTCTTTTCGAGCGAGCCCATGTCGTCGGCGATGACAATGAGATCCTGAATATTCTCCTGCCCCAACTCCCGGAAGGCCTCAATGGTTTCGGACTTCCCGGCACCGGTATCGCCGATAAACAAGACCGTCGCCGCCTTGTTCCCCTTGAGGATGATCCGCAGCAGGGCGCCGTGAAAGGGAAGTTTTCCGGCCCGCATCATTTTGATGTTGTGCAGGGTCAAGACCATTTTTTTAAGGTACCCAAAATAACCAAACTCATTGCTGTTAGGGATCGCCGCCGCCAGGATGTCATTTTTCTCATCATCATAAAAAGGAGTCAAAGCTCCGCCAAACTGGTCGGCCGGCCATTCCGGCGCGCCAAAGGCGTAAACCGCGTCGGGCTTACGCTCCAGATCCTTATCCTCCGCCAGCCTGAAAAGGTTGCAGAGCGAAAAACCCAGTTCAAAAAATTTCTTATGGAAATAAATGAGAACCACCAGCGGCCCCACCAGGGCGGGGTAACACAGCCATTCATTTTTGTTGAATTCAATGTGGGCGATCGGGTTCTTCTGGACCCGCTCGAATTTCCCGCTGCGCTTGTTCATCGGCGGATTAAGAATCAACGGCGGGTGAAGCAGGATCTGACGGATCATAGGGATATCATTCAACCGTTCATAAACGGGATCCGCAAAAGGGATTTTCCGGGGGACCGAAATGACCGCCACCTCAGCCCCGGCGATCACCTGACGATAAATCCGGGAATGGCTGTTCGTGATATTCTCCTGAATGTCGCGGTAAGTGCGCCGGATCAGGTTGGTCAAAAGCTCGACGGTATCATTGAACGTGCGGTAAGGCCGTTTATCCATGTCGCTGTCGGTCGAGTCGCAGATGATAAACCGCTCAAACTGCCGCCAGTAATTGTAAAGATATTCGGTAAAATCATTCAACAGGGCCCGGTCTTTGAGGAAAACCGCGGAACCGGGAACCACGTTAGGGGCCATGTCCCCCGGCATCTTGGTCAGGAATTTCAAGGTCTTGATCAGAACATCAATGTCCTCCTCCCCATAATTGCCGTCGGGGAAGATGTTCATCAGCATCGATTTTTTGTGGGACAATTCCTTCAGCCCGCGGTTGAGGATATCGCGGAACAAGGCGCTCGACAACACTTCATCCGCAGTCTCGCAGATCCGGTTCTGGATGCGGAGAATCACTTTATTCTCAAAAACCTCAAATGCCCCGATTTCCATAGGCATGTTTCCTTTGACACAGACACCGACGTTGAACTTAAAGGGAACTCACAAATGTGGTTATTATAAGGATATAATCGAATTTGGCAATAAATTTTCCGGTGAAAATCTGAAACGTGCGCAGGGAACGGTCGCGACCGGCCCCCTGATATCTTTTTTGGCCACCATCCCGATTCCCGGTGCCACACGCGCAACCCGATGTCTCCGGCGGAATGAAGCGTTAGGCGTATTACAACGCACCGGACATCAACCCTAAAGATACTACGACCAGCAATACCGATACCATGATCTGCACGGATTTGATGGTTACCTTCTTGAGAAGCTTCGTGCCGAAATAAGCGCCGGCGAATGCGGAAACCGATGCCGAAATGACAAGGGGCCATTCAATACTGTTGGGCCGGCTGGTCATCTCCCAACCATAAATCAGCATCCGGGACATATCGACCATGACGGCGAGCATGACGCCGGTTGCCACAAATGCTTCTTTGCCGAGACCCGCCTTGAGCAGGAACATGCTTCTGAATGCGCCTTGATGTCCAGACAGACCTCCAAAGAAACCGCTCACCACGCCACCCCAGGGGAGGTACTTTTTATCCAGGGAGATGGAGGAAAACTTCGGCGACAACTCAAGTGCGACAAAGCCCAGGATCAGCATACCCACGACAAGTTTCAGGGGAGATACGTGCATCTCCTTCCCGAATGCCATGTAGTCGATAACCGCCGGGGCGTCAGATAGCCGCCCGAGAACAAGGGCGCCGAGGAAGGCGGTAACGACAGCCGGAATGCCGAAGCTCAACAGAACGGAGCGATTGGCCGCTTTTCCGAGGAGAGCAACTTTGAACAGGTTGTTTGCCAGGTGCACTATGGCCGTAATCGCAATTGCGACCTCGATGGGAAAAAAGATTGCGACAACAGGCATAAGCAATGTCCCGAGCCCAAACCCGTAGAAAAGGGTTAAAGCCGAGGCGAGTAGCGCTGATACAGATACGACAAGAATTTCCACAGGGCCTCCAGGGGACGCTCGCCATAACCGGTAGCACAACGTGGCGCGACGAAGGATCGACGCTTTGTGCTGTCTAAGTTGATGGCGCTGTTATAACCCGGCATTTGCCGATCCGATAAGTGTGCGCTTGCCGTCTGGATCTTCGTACCGCTGCGCCGATGATCAAGAATATGATTCTCTTTTTCATTCTTTCACCGGATGGCTGAGTTCATTGCCTTCGATCATGGTGGAGTAATGCGTTGAATACAGGCGGGCGGTTTCACGCAGGGTTTTAATGACTTTCGGCGTGATCGGCAGATCGGCCGTGGACTGCTTGACGGCTTCGATCCGCATCAGGCCCTGGGCGATGACTGGCGTAATGGTAAACTTTGGTTTAAACATAAGAATTTTTTGACGATTTTCCGGCACAGGGTTATGCCGTTATTATGCCGATAAGATGCCGAAATGCCCAGCAGAAATTTTTGCTTGCTTTGGCACCCCATCACTCAGTCCATTTCTGCCGCCAACCTGAGAACTGCCTCAAAACGGCCGGCGGTAGCCGCTCAACGGCATCGGGAAGATGCCTTCGCTCACGGACTTGACTTCTTCAACGGTATAAAACGCCTTTGGGAGAAGGCGGTGAATGATTTCGATGACTTTTTTATTGTGCTTGCGCGGGACGATCGTAAAGATGATGTTGACCTTGCCCGTCGAGCCTTCGGCCTCGACACGGGTGGCGCCGTATCCTTGCGCGTTGAGCGATTCGATCAAATCCTCGACCTGATTTTTTGTGATGATCCGAATGACCTCAAGCCCGACCGCGAGGCGCTCTTCCAGAAGAATCCCCACATAATTCCCCATCGCAAACCCGCCGGCAAAGGCAAGATAGGTCACCCCGTTATTCAGGTTATACATGATCTGCCGGACCGCCAGGAGCCAGATGAGCACTTCCACAAAACCCAAAATCGGCGCTAAGATGCGCCTCCCGCGGTAAAGCATCATTAACCGGACCGTGCTGATCGCCACATCACAGATGCGCGCCACAAAGATCAACAGGGGCATGATGCCGTATTGGAACAGCGATGAATTTAAGAAAGCCTGATCGATCACCATACGAGCGTCCTCATCCCGAAAAATGGATGGCCACGATCTGTAAAATCCCCCGGCGGATCATCATGATGGCGATGGCGGCCAAAAGAAGCCCCATGATTTTGGACAAAGCGACAGCCCCGGCCTTTCCAAAAAACTTCAATAACCCGTCGGAAAAAACAAAAACAACCCCAACGAGAAGGATATTCAGGAGAACGGCAATCATGGTGATCACAGTCCCGTGCTGGTCGATTGTGATCAAAGAGGTCGTCAGGACTGCGGGGCCGACAATGAGCGGAGTCCCGATGGGCACAGCGCCGAATTCCGGAACGGGCAACCGGCGCTGCTTGTTGACGGTCAAAATGTCTAAAATGGCGATGCAAAAAAGGATAGCGCCGCCGGCGATCATAAAATCGGCGATGGTGATCCCCAAAAATTTGAAAACGGCTTTCCCCGTGATGATGAAACCAACCGCCAGGCACATCGCGGTGAGGATCGCCTGAAGAATCACCTTGCGTTTGACCTCGCCGGGGATGCCGTTCGTCAGTCCGACAAAAATCGGCAGAAGCCCGATGGGGTCCACAGCCACAAAGATGGGGATAAAGGCTAGAAGAATATCCTGCAACATGGCTTGTATTCTACCAAAGTTCCGATCAAAGCAAAGGGGTGTTTTGGTTAAAATGCGGGGTGAGGGTTAGCGGACGGCCTCTTCGGCGTAGAGCGATTCGCGGCGTTTTTTGATCTCGTCGTTGGCCAGATATTCATCCAGGGTTGTGTGCATGCAATCGATGCACCCGCGAGGGGTCACCTCAACGATGCGGTTCGCGACGGTCTGCACAAACTGGTGGTCATGCGAGGAGAAAAGAACCGTCCCTTCAAATTTCATGAGGCCGTTGTTGAGGGCGATGATGGATTCGAGGTCAAGATGGTTCGTGGGATCGTCGAAGACAAGGACATTGGCCCCCACCAGCATCATCCGGGCGAACATGCACCGCACCTTTTCCCCGCCGGAGAGAACCTTCGCGTTCTTCAGGGCCTCTTCGCCCGAAAAAAGCATGCGCCCTAAAAAACTGCGGATAAAATTCTCTTCCCGTTCCCTGGAATACTGCCTCAGCCAGTCGATCAAATTCAGATCGTTCTCGAAATATTTTTTATTGTCCTTCGGGAAATAGGCCGTCGAGATCGTGGATCCCCATTTGCAGGTCCCGCTGTCCGGCGTCATCTCGCCTGAGAGGATTTGAAAAAGGGTTGTGATGCTCAGATCGTTGCGGCCGATAAAGGCGATCTTGTCCCCTTTCGTGACATGCAGGTTCAGCTCCCTGCACATCGGTTTCCCTTCCAGGGTTTTGTCCAAATGCGAAATCTCCAGAACATCATTCCCCGCCTCCCGCTCCGCCTTAAAAACGATGTGCGGATAGCGACGGAACGACGGCTTGATGTCTTCCAGGGTGAGTTTTTCCAAAACTTTTTTGCGGGACGTGGCCTGGCGGGACTTGGAGGCGTTGGCGCTGAAGCGCGCGATAAAATCCTGCAGTTCCTTGCGTTTTTCCTCGACCTTGCGGTTGGTGTCCTGTTTCTGGCGCATGGCCAATTGGCTGGATTCCAGCCAAAAGGAATAATTGCCGGTATAAAGCTGGATTTTTCCGAAATCAATATCCGCGATGTTGGTGCAGACCTGGTCTAAAAAATGACGGTCGTGGGAAACGACGATCGCGGTATTTTCAAAATTATAAAGGAATTCCTCAAGCCACAGGGCCGTCTCAACGTCCAACTGGTTGGTCGGCTCGTCGAGGAGAAGAATATCCGGGTTCCCAAAGAGGGCCTGGGCCAAAAGGACGCGGACCTTCTGGCTCGATTCCAGTTGTTTCATCTTGAGCTGGTGCAAATTTTCTTTAACACCCAGATCGCTTAAAAACCGGGATGCCTCCGCCTCGGCGTCCCACCCGTTCATCTCGGTAAACTGGGCTTCCAGCTCCGAGGCCCTGAGCCCGTCGGCGTCCGAAAAATCCGGCTTGGCGTAGATGGCCTCTTTTTCGGCCATGATCTGATAAAGTTTTTTATGTCCCATGATGACGGTCATGAGCACCGCATGTTCATCGTAGGCGAACTGGTCCTGTTTCAAGATTGAGACCCGGTCCCCGTCGGATACCGTCACGTTGCCGGACGTGGGTTCAATCTCTCCGGAGAGGATTTTCAAAAACGTCGATTTTCCAGAACCGTTGGCGCCGATCAGGCCATAGCAATTCCCGGGCTTAAAAGAAATGGTGACATTCTCAAAAAGCCGGCGCTTGCCGAACTGCAGCGAAATTCCATCAACCGAAATCATGAATATTTTTCCTGTTCGAGAGACTATTTATGATTGACCAAGGGTGGGATTATAACACAAAAATTTTATGCTGCCAGGAGAATATTTTGGGACGCGCGGACGAGAATGACCGGTAGCCCTATTCGCTCCATGACGGCTTAAGCGTCAAAAATTTCCCGGTCACTCGCTTCCATAACTCCTCACCGCCTTCGGCGGTTCGTCAAACAATGGAAGCTAAAGCGTGACCAGAAAATTTTTGACAAGCCGTCGAATTCCGCGAATAGGGCTACCGGCCATTCCCTATCAAAATTTCTTCAAATCCGATGGGAATGAAATGCGTCTGAGGATGAAAGACGGGTTTCAGAAGGCCTTGCTCTTCCTCCGGTGAGATCTTTTCACCGGCCCGACGGTCTTCAATCAAGACCGTCAATTTGGCGCCACGCCGGCTGACCACGGACGCTGCGGTTAGGGCCAGTTTCTGAAAACTCGCTTTCAGCCCCGGGCGTTTCCACCAGGTCGTTCCTAAAGGCGTGAAATAGGCCGCCAGGCTTGTTGGGTCCGGCATCGCCTGCGACAATTCTCTGGCCGCGGCCTCATCATCGCCCAGTCTGTAATGAACAACGCCCAGATTGTAATGCAGCCAGCGGAACTCCGGTTTGAGGCGGAGCGCCTCTTGATAAAACCGCAGCGACTTTTTGTAGTCCCCCAGATGGTAATAACAGAACGCGACCATCTCCCGCGAGCGGCTGATGGTGGCGGCGGCGTCAAGGGGCATCACCCGGCTCACCGCCGGGGCAATCTCGCCGAGACGTTTGTAATACCGGATCGCCCGCCGGAAGCCGAGCCTATCAAAGGGCGCCTCCCCCCTGCTGAAGCTGCGCGGATAATCCAGGGTGGATTTTAATTCGTCCATCTTGCGCAGTTGCAGGCGCGTCGTCTGCACGCTGCTCAGAACAACGCCCGCCGCCAGCGCGTAATAAACCCAGGAGCGGCATAACATAAAAACGAGGATGTTTCTTGCCGTTTTCATATCAGGTGTTTTTTAACGACATAAAATAAAAATACGGCCATGAATGCGGTCAAAAAAAGATACGCCCCGTAAAGCCAGGGATTCCCATACCGCAGATGAACAACGTTTTTCCCCGCATCCAGCCACAGGCCTTTGAAGGCGACGTTGGCGCGGACGATCGGACGCTCCTGACCGTTGACAAAGGCCCGCCACCCGGCGTGATAACTATCGTTGTACACAATAAATTTCCTCGAGGGAAAATCCGTTTTGAACGTGATCTCATTCAGGCCGAACTTCACGATCCGGAATCGCGGCGACTCCCCTGCGATGATCTCGGCGAAGGGGTTCCCGCTCCCCGCCGGGATTTCTTCCGGCCCGGCGGGTTTTCCGGCCACAAAAGCGAGATTCTCCCGGCGCCCCAGGACCTGTTCAATCCTTTCTAAGGCAATATTGTTATCGTCAAGATACTCTGTCCGGTCATAGAGAAGAAATTTGTGCTTCACATAATTTTCCAGACTGGCGTGATCGATGTTCCGGTGCAGAAAATAAGACCAGCCGGTGCCGAAATACTGTTCTCCGATAAACCCGGAATCATC
>CAYHZK010000002.1:0-19411 GCA_964361085.1 uncultured Planctomycetales bacterium | reverse complement strand
TTCATGACTTTCTTGGCGCCCTGATAGCCGCGAAACCCGTGGATCCGGTGCTCCTCCCCACGGGGCGGCCGGGTGAAAGAAAAACGCGGGGTCTGCACGGCACTGGGGTAAGGCGTTTCCACGGCCGGCGAAAGCCGGCTGAAATGGCTGAACACCTCAATCGGCTGGATCAGGACAGCGGCGCAGAGAAGCACCAGCGAAGCCCGGCGGTATTTTTGCAGAAAGCCCGGGATATCAAGGGTAAAAAAAAGCAAGCTGAGCATCAGGGCGATATAAGAAGACGGGATGATATCCTCGACGCGATACATCCCCAGGGCCAACGCTCCGTGCGCCATCCAGACAAAGATCACGGCTCTCCATGTCCCGCCGCGGGTTGACGGCTGCTGCGCCAGGAAAATCCGTAGTTGCTCGACGGCAAACAAGACGATGACGGGGATCAGGAGGTATAAAAAGGAAAACAGATTCCTGAACAGCCGGAAGATATAAACATGGTCATACAAAAATTGATGCACCGGCGCCGCCGACGTCACGATGATCATAAAGATCGAAAGCCCCAGTCCAAACAGCAGCGTCAAAAAACGGTTCCCCCGGTTGAGCACCGACAGGACAATCGCCAGATAAACAAAAATGGAGACATAAAAATAAATGTCGTCTTTTCCCGAAATGTCGAGATCCCCAACGAGATCCCGCAGATTGATCGGGCCGCTGATCCCGCTTAAGTTGATGGTCTCAATGCTCATGCTGGCCTTATGCGGATCCGGGGCGCCCTCGTTGCGAAAGGCAATGACATACTGGCTGTCCTTCGCCTCCAGATACCACACGACACCGGGGATGAGAGAGAACGCCAGCGAAAAAAGGCACAGAACAGCGGCCCTTTTATGCGTTCGCAAACTCCGCCATCCCCGGACCAGGACACTCCTTCCTTCCCGGGGGTAAAGCACAACAAAGAGAACACAAAAAACCGTAACGATGACCAAAAAGTAAAACGGCAAATACGTCGTCGCGATGACCATGAGCGCGAACGTCAGCCCCAGAAGGGGTTTGGGTCCCGGGTCGCGCCCGAACCGCAATAAAAAATAGAAAAACCACACCACCGGCACAAAGAGCAGGTCAATCACATGCTCCGTAAACAGGGCCGGCGCCAGCGACGAGAACATGACCAGAAGATACGCCAGAAAGGCCAAGGACCGTTCCCGGAAGATTTCTTTCGCGAGGAGATAAAATCCGGCGCATCCGGCGAAATAGTAAAGGGCAAGATAGAGCGCATACGACGGGTAAATGGCCAGACCCGCGGCGTGAAAAAGGATCGGCAGAAAAAGGAAGGGGTTAAACTCGCCTAAAAACCGCATGTCAAAATTATCCCGGCTGCCCCAGGCGTAAAAGGGATTCCAGAGCGGATAAACGCCCTGGCGCATGCTGTCCAAGTGATATTGGATCCGGTAAAAATACGACGGGCCGTCACCGTCCAAGGCGAGCTGGCCGGCGAAAAATCCGCGGAACAAAAACATCCACAGCAACAACGGCGGGATGAGCCACAAAAATTCTTTTGCGCGTTCACGGAGCGCCGGAAACTTAGGCGGGGGTTTCGAAGGCATGGTTACGGTCGATGTGCGCGTATTTTTCTTTTGTCAGGAGTTGGGCGCCGGGGACGCGGGAGAGGCGGTGCATCATGTTGTGCAGGGAAATGTCGTTGAGCGGACAGGTCTTGCAGATGCTAATATCCCGACGGTGTGTTTTCAATTTCATCCGGAACCGCTGATAACCTTTGCCGTTCCAGATTTCCGAAAATGATTTTTCGGTCACATGCCCCAGGCTCATCTGATAATCGTAAAACAAGCAGCACGGGCTGACCTTGCCGTCCCAGGCGACCGCGACGACATAATAAGGGAAATAACAGGGCCCTTGCCCGTCGATGGGAAACCGCAGATCATGGATGATGGTCTTCAAATTCCGGGCGACATCCCGCCATTTATACTCTTCGGCAACCCGCGCGCCTTCTTCCAGATGCTGCTGGATTTCAGGCGTGTTTCGCAACGCCCGGGCCTGTTGTTCGGCGATGTCGTAGCCGTAACCCCGCGCGAACGTCGGTTTGATCTGCAATCCGTCGTGACAAAACCTGACCATTGCCGGCACTTCGTGCACATTGTCTTTGGTGATCGTAAAATTGACCGTGACGACGATTCCTGATTGCTCTTCCTTCCTGATCTTCATGAACTCTTTGAGTCCCGCCATGGTGTCCTCAAAATCAGCGCCGGCGCGGATCTTTTCAAAATTGTCTTTGCTGGGACTGTCGACGGAAAACCAAATCTGCTGCAGGCCGGTCCGGATGATGTCGCGGGACCGTCCGGCGTTGAGCATGGTGGCGTTGGAGGAAATCCGCGCGGTGATGCCTTTTTTTAAATTGTACCGGACCATGTCGAGGATGGCCGGGTTAAGCAGCGGTTCCCCGAAACCGACAAAGGCGATGAAGACCGGGTCGACGGCGTCGCAGATCATTTTGAAGGTCTCAAGTTTCATGTGCCGCAATTCGCGGGTGATGGAGGCGGTGCGGGGGCACATGGTGCATTTTAAATTGCAGGCGCCGGTCGGCTCAATGTGGAGAAACAACGGATTCCTGGCCGTCGGTGTCCCCCGGTACATGGCAAGGCCCGTCTCGACGATCCGCCTGATGTTGCGCGGCTTTAAATCCAGAACCTGAAGGGCGACCTGAAAGTGCTGGGAGGATTCCTGGAGCTTGGCTTTGATGAGTTGAGCGATCATAATCGTATCTTGTATTCCGTATCTCGTGTTTCGCGAATCCGGTTTTACCGTTCTCGAACTACGAGATACGGAATACGAAAACTGCCTTATCCTCGTCGCGCCAGGACTCCCAATTCCGTGATGACCGTCGTTGTGCCGATGATACGAAAGCCGCAGCGATGCAACTCCGTTTCCAATTCCTCAAGCGACCACGGGACCTCCGGGATATGGTCCAACAGGCGCAGTCCTTTAAAAATCCCCTCGTTCAAAATTTTGTACCAGGTGTTGCGAATGGGAACCAGGATCATGAGATAACCATGGTCTTTGACCAAAGCGCAGTGGGCCTCGATGATCCGGTGTCTGGCCTCCCCTACAAAATGCTCGATCAGCCCGCCGGAGTGGACGAGGTCAAAGCGGCCTTCGTGATCTTTCAGATCAAAGACGTCGCGCGGGACGGCGTGGAAGCGGCGCGGAAACCCCTCAAACGTCCCGCGGCTTAAGTCCAGGGCCCGGGAATTGCTGTCGACGATGGTGATGTCGGCCTGATAAGTATCGCCCAGATAACGGCTCACGGAGGCGGTGCCGGCGCCGAGCTCGCAGAAATGATAATTTCCCCGTCGGGGAAAATTCTTAAGGAGCCGCTCACACGCCCCGCGAACCAGGGCAAAGCGAACCGCCTCGATGAGCGGGATGGACATAAATCCCTTCCAATACGCATCCCAGTTGACCTCAAGCCGGCCGGTCGGCAGGGACAGAGGGGCAGGGGTTTGCATCCCGCAAAAACTTTTTTCTGCTTCACGTGGCACGATTCACCTTAAAGTTCAACAGAACTTCAATCGACAATCTTGTAACTCTTCACCCGTTCCTCCAACCCGCTCCAGATCTCCCGCGGCATCATTCCAGCCTGCAATTTTTCGCTGATGAATCTGGCCATGTCAAAACAATGGTCGGAGTTGTTGTAATTGTACATCCCCAGTCGCCCGGTCAACAACAAATTTTCGACCCGCTTAAGCTCCGCTGCGGTCCGCCGCATCTTTTCCGGGTACTGCAAATCGTAGCGCGGATAAAATTGCGGGACCTTCTTAACCAAAAATCCTTTCACAGCGTCGGGACGGATAAAGCCGGAGACCTTAAGGACCGTGACGCATCTTTTGGCCAGATCCTCATCGTCCGCCTCCCAGGCCCAGCTGCCCGGGCTGCAGGTGAAATCGCAGCAAATCGCGGTCTCGCCACGGGGCCCCAGCTCGGGGTTCATCCGCTTTTGTTCGAAGACGCGGCTGAAGAGGAATTCCCGCTCCGGGAAGAATATCCACTGGTCCTCCAGCACAAACGGCTGTTTAACGAAAAGATAAACCAAGATCAGATGCCGGAACTGCAGATCATCCGCGGCGTGAGAGGCCGATTCGCGGGAGACCAAACGGCTCAAGGCGGGCAAGGGGATGGTTGAGATCAGATAATCGCACTTGAACGAATGACGGCTGCCCCCGATTGTCGCGTGGACCGTTTCGACGCCGGCGTCCTTCATCCCGAAGGCGTCGATCGTCGCGCCGGTTACGACTCTGCCGCCTCGCGCGTCGATCTCTTCTTTCAGCTTCTGCGGAAAATCGCCGAATCCCCGTCGGGGATAATAAAAGAATTCGGCATTGGTGTCGGCGCTTTCCTTTTTCATCCCCAGCAGCTTGAGGATCAGATCAAGACCGTTTGAGGTCGGCACACGGGTCCGCGCCAGTTCAGGATGAAGGCCTTCCGGGTCTCCCCACACCTTTTCGGCAAGAGGTTCAAAGATCAGTTGATATGTCGGCCGGCCGAAACATTTGGTCATATACTCCGCGTAAGAACGGGGGGGATGATGATTCATGAGGCCCTGCGCCAGGCTCACACCGTAACCGGCGCCCAGCCGCAAAAAAGTCAGCGGCCCCAGCGCCGTAAAAAGGTTGCCGAATTTCAAAGGATAATCCAGAAGATGATTCTGAAGAAAGATGCGGTTGCGTTTCGAAACCCGGATCAGCCGGTCTCCCATCAATGCCCGGATCTCGTCGAGGATACCGGGAATCGCCGAATACAATTTGTGCGCCCCGTAATCCAGGGTGAAGCCGTTGTGCTGAAAACTCGCGCACAGGCCGCCGGCCGCCGGAGATTTCTCCAGGACCGTCACGTCGTATTGACCCCGGCGGCACAAAAAATACCCCATGGCCAGCCCGGCGACACCGGCTCCGAGGATGATAACCTTTTTTTTGTTATTCATAACGTAATTCGTATCTCGTATTCCGTATCCCGCAAATCTAGTCTCGTCGTTTCCGAACTACGAGATACGGAATACGAACCACGTTGACAATTTATCTCGCTGCCAACACCAGCGACTGCCCCATCCAATACGGCAGATGCGATTTTTGCAGTCCTAATGTTTTTACGAGGGCCCTCCCGGCGTCGGATGCCCGCGGGATGTAGGGCTTCGTGCGGAAAAGGATATAGTCCAGCTCCAGGCTCTGCCAGTGCTTTTGCTGACGGATCACGTTAAAACCTGTTTCGGACAACAACCGGGCTATCGTTGCCCTGGTGAAATAATAGAGATGCACCGACAGGAGAAAAACCCAGCGCCTCCCCATCACCCGCGCCACCGCGGAGCCGATATCGGGATAATTGACGACGAGGATCCCTCCGGGTTTTAAGACCCGGCTGCATTCCAGCAAAATTTTCTTAGGGTCCGGTGTGTGCTCCAGGACGTCCCAGAGGGTCACGACATCGAATGACGTGTCCGGCAATTTCATCTCAAAGACGGTCCCGGCAAAAACTGGAATGCCGTAATGCCTTTCTCCCCACCGGGCCAGCCATTCGTTGGGTTCGCAGCCGGCCACCTGCCAGCCGCGTTTTTGCGTGACCTTCAGAAACGAACCGCCGGCGGTGCCGATGTCGAGGAGTTTGCCCGGGGATGCAGCATGACGTTCGATGAGTTTAAAAGATCGCGCGAATGTTTCTTCGCGGGCCGCGGCCTGCGAAATGAACGTTTCATCGCTGCCCTCGCGGTAGGCGTTTAAGACCACATCGTCTTTGAGCCGGGGGGTCAGATACTGCAGGCCGCACCGGCGGCAGCGGACGAGGCGGTCGACTAAAATTTCATCGCCGGAAGAACGGAAGGTGCTGTTCAAGGCCTCAGAGGTCACCTCTCCGCCGTGGCAGGCGAGCTCATAGTGAGGCGGATAAATCACCGTGTGGTCGTCACAACCGCAGATGTTGCAGACGACGTTTTCCAGCAAATCTTCGTAGCGCAAGCAAGAACTAACCATGTCCATGACCGGATCGATGTCTTCGCATGATCTGTTTGATTTCCTTCAGGCGCGTGTTGATGGCGCTTAAGACCAGCCCCATCCCCAGCGCAATCAGCCCTATAAAAATAAGCGCCGCCGTAAGCCCGCTCAAAACCGGTTCGTGAGTCCCGGCGACCCATTTCACGAAAACCGTCAGCAGGGCCGCGCCAAACGAGGCAGCGCCGACGAAACCGTACAGCCGCAAGGGATGATGATCGCGCAGGATCATCGCGACCGTCATCATGATCCGCCATCCGTCGCGGAAAGGGCGCAGCTTCGACTCGCTGCGCTCGGGGCGGCTCGTGTAACTGACCGGGATTTCCACGACCTCAAAACCCTCTTCCAGGGCCTGGAGGGTCATTTCGGTCTCGGTCTCGAATCCCGGGGTCAACAGCGGAACCGATTCGATGAAGCGGCGGCTCAAGACCCGGTATCCGGAAAGGATGTCCCGGTATGTCGTTCCGAAAATAAAATTGATGACGGCCACAATCAGGCGGTTGCCGATCCTTCGCAGATGGATCAACGATGTCTGATCCGCGCGGGTCAGGCGGTCGCCTACGACCATATCCGCCTGGGCCTCCAGGACCGGCCGCAGCAGCGGCCTGGCCTCGTCGGCGGAATAGGTCCCGTCGCCATCGACCACAATAACGGCATCCGCGACAACCGTATCGAAGATCGCCCGCAGCACATTCCCTTTTCCCAGCCGGCGCACCTCATGGATCGCGACACCCTCGGCCTGAGCCAGCGCGACGCTTTGATCCGACGAGCAATTGTTGAAGACATAAATCGTCGCCTCCGGCACCGCCTTCTTAAAATCACGGATTACCTTGGCAATCGTGGCCTCTTCGTTATGACAGGGAATGGCAACGGCGATTTTTGGGGACATTTTTTTAACTTAATCCTCGCCCACATCCACAGTTTCAAAGCCCGGTACGGCACCATCTCCATCTTGGTCTCAAATCTCCGGCGCAGAAAATTCCACGGCTGGCGCAGCAGTTTCACCGGATGAGAGAGCAGCTTCCACATCAGAAAGCTCGCGTACAAACGCAGGCGAAAACGGTTCAACCGCTGATAATCCGTTCGCCACGCCGGTGTAAAGTTTAGTTCAGACAGGGACTCATATCCAGAGAATTCTTTATAAATTGCGGAGCCCGGCACCGGTGTTGCGATAAAAAGGGCGACTTCATCAACACCCTCCCGCGTCAAATCCCGCACGAGCGAACAGGTCATATCCAAATCCTCATCCGTTTCTCCGGGGAAGCCGAGGACAAAACAGGCCTGAGAGCGGATGCCGACGGCATTCATGCGCCGGACCAGTGTCACCGCATGGGCCAAATCAAAAGGCTTTTGCATGAGCTTAAGGACCCGCGGCGATCCGGTCTCGGGGGAGATCGAGATATACCGGCAGCCCGCCTGCGCCATAAGATCGATCGTCTCCCCGCTTTTGATCGTCTCGACTTTGGTGCCGGCGGCGATCTTCCAGACAATCTTAAGACCGCGTTTGATGATCTCGTGACAGATACCGCGCGTGCGCTCTTCGGAGATTGTGGGATCGAGGTCTTCGATATGAAATTCCGCGACCCCGTACTTTTCGCCCCAGAACTGCATTTCATCGACGACATTCTGAGGCGAACGGGCCCGCCATTTTTGATTGTTGGTCTCCGGGACCACGCAAAATCTGCAGTGGTACGGGCATCCCCGGGACGTCAGAATGGGCAAATACATTTTGCTCGTCACCGGGCCGTGGGCAAAACGCAGATTCCAATAATTGCGGAGGGGAAACAAATCCCAGGCCGGGAACGGCAAAAGGTCCAAATCTCCGACGGGCTTCAAGGGCGGGTTGTAAAAATCCTTTGCGCCAATCCCATCGATCGTTCGCGGCGAAGCGGGATTCGCGGTGGCGATGGCTTCCGTCAATTGAACCGCCCGATCCTCCCCTTCCCCGGTCAGGATAAAATCCGCGCCGGCCTCATAGAACTCCGAAGCCGCAAACTTAAGGGCGTACGCGGTGACGGCCTGCGTGTTTTCCAGAACGATGATCTTAAGACGCGGGCGGGCCTGTTTGACGGCCCGAACGATATTCACCGTCGAGATATGACTGATGAGGTTGAGCGCGTAAACAAAAACCAAAGTGATATTGGGCGGGACCCGCTCCGCAATCTGCCGCTCGTTCAGCCCGTACAAAAAAAAATTTTCTGCTGTCCGCACCTGACGGGGGGACTCGCCGAAGGCATCAATCACCTCAACCGCATGCCCGGCCTTGCGCAGCGCTGCCGCCGTGTAAGCCAGCGAGACCGGCATATAGACAATGCCGGTCGTGAAAAGGTCATTCTCCTGAGCGACAAGATTGGGACTGATGAGCGCGACGGTCATGCGATGGGAATGGGCGGCATTGTCACAAGATTATTTGATCCCTGTCAAATTCACCGGCGAGTGTTTTTGACTCCAATAGAAATAACCCTCTGGAACACTTCTGGCAAATCCGGGGATGACGGCATGGAGGATACTCCTAATTAGTCAGACTGATTAGGAGCGTAGTCTTTTTTGTCAATTCACTCGCACACATTTCTGACGTTGGCGGAGAATGGAGATCAAAAAAACGGAGGACTTGGCGACCAATCTCTGCATGATGATCACCCCTGCTTGTTCATTTTAAACGCCCAGGACTTTTATCTGAGCGAGACCTGGTCGACGGCCTCTTCCTCTTCATTCGCGCCGAAGAGGAACGGAAAGTTTTGCAATGTCGCGGGCTGGATATTGATGATAACCGGATACAGCCCTTCGATGTTGATATTCTGAATATTCTGCTGCGGCATCGGCAAGGGGATGCCCTTCCCGTCACGCTTGATCTGCAGATCCAGGAGCGAAGGATCAAAGTCGATACCACCGACGGGCGTTGCAGCCTGGCCAGCCTCGATTTCAGAGGCTTTTAACTTTGCAACATCGAATGATTGCGGAACGCTGTAAGCGCCGTCATCTTCTTTATTGAACTGTAATTCCGCCAACTGAACCTCAACCTCTGCGGCTGCCACACCTGCGGCAACGGCAACTTCCGCAGGATTGACCTTCTGCGTTCGGCCGGGGGTGTTAAACCACGCTTCCAGCGCGACATTAATCTTGTCCCGAGAAACCTGGCGGACGGTCCCGCTTTCAAGCGTAATCGCCCAAGCGCCCGGAGAATATGTCTGACTAAACCCGAAGTCCGTCAGCACCTTGGTTGCTGCCGGCACAGGGACATTAAAACGACCGGCGGCATCAGTCAGGTTAACCGGGTTCCCGCCGCGGGCCGTTTGCAGCACATAATCCTCAAAGCCCCTGCGATCCGCCAACCGCTCCACCACCTCTGGATTAACCTTTACACGTCCGGCCTCAAAGACAACCCCGAATTTATCCAGGTTCCCGTTGATCAAGTCCGACGTAAGACCTGTATCTCTTATAATCTCAGCGATAACCTCCTCATCCCTGAGGGTCTGCAGCTGCGCAAGGCGGCCGGGCTGGGCCAGCCACTGCAATAATATCTGCTGGATATTCTTTTCCTTTACGCCAATCCCGTAGTGATCTGTTTTATTTCTGAGATTCGCCAAAAGCGCTGTCTCGTATGCGGCATACGGCGTCAGCCAGTGCTGCCTTCCCTTCCTGAAATCAGTGCTTGATGCGGCGGGAAGCGGCCCGGGACGGATATAACGAATATCCAGATTAGAACTGAACTCCTTGAGCGATTCCCCATCACGAGGGATAAAGAAGACGGATATCTGATGCCGTTCGGGATTGAACTTTGACCACCGTTCTGCCTCAACGACAGGCGTCCCGCTCGATACGGCATTCTCCAATTTTGCGATCGTGTCGAGAATGGGGGCGCTCTCCTTGAGTTTGCTCAACAGCCCGGGCGACATAACCACCTCAACGGTCTCCGGCCTGACTCCTTTTGAGACCAGATTTTCTTTAAGCTCTTTTAACGTCTGGTCCTCCTGCGATTGAGAAACCAGCTTGAAGTCTGATTCCTTGGTATTCGCCAAAATCTCGGCAATCTGCTCCAGGTCTGTCTGCTCGCCCGTAAAGCCTGCCGTGCGGAAGGCTTCAACGATATTAGCCGCCACTCTTGCCGCTGTTGCTGCCCCTGTTTCGCCGGTCAATTGTATTCCGTAGTTCTTTTTGATCTGAAGAAGTCCCGCCAGTCCTTTGAAATCCTTCTGAACCGTCCGGTACGAATGATCCGCGCCGACGAGATATGTGAACGCTATCTTCTGTTCAGGATTCAACCCCGCAATCCGCGAAATATTGGTTTCGCCATCGTAGGGCGCATCCTTGGAAACTGAAGCGATCCTGATAAAAGGAGAGAACAAATCAATAACATTGATCCCCATCTGATACCGGAAATCAAACGGCAATAAATCAGGTTTTCTTTCATCTAATCCCTGCAGGACAATCACAACGCCGTCCGCCTTGTGCTCCACCATCGCCTCCAGGGCCGACGCGACGTGGGTCCAGTGCAGAGGATTTCCGGCAACAGGGAACACGACCGTCCTGATCTCCTCCGGAATCGATTCTCTGGCAGGCTCATTGAGCCCCAACCTTAAATTTGCAAGCCGCTGCGGGTTAACCTGCCCGCTCGCCCACAATTGCGCGATCTGCGGCAGAAGCTCTTCGAGACGGGTTTTCACCTTGTCCAGATCCGCCTGCGCCAGCTGGATGTCCTGGAGATCCCTCCCCCGAGAGGTCAACTCCTCGATCATCCGGTCCATATTGTTCTGAATCAACTTCCGGGTCGATTTCTCCCACGCCTCCGTTGATCCCAGCGTCGCATTGTCTCCGGATCCGCGTCGGGGAGAGCGTCGCTCGGATTCCAATGCCGCTTTCGCCTTTAAATAGGCTTCCGTTGGGGACGGGAGTTCGCCTTTGGCTCTGCGAGCTGCAATCCCGGCGAATTTCTGAAGAGCCGTCGCGTCCCCGGCAATCTGGTCAAAATCGATTTCCTGACCTGGTTGAGCCGGCTGAAGAACAAACGTTTTCTTAAGCTCTGTTATTCCAAAAAGCTGCTCATCGACGCCGATAACAGCAAGCTCTTTCAGCAATGCCTTCGCAAACGATTCTGCTTGTTGCGGTGTCACTCCATACCCGCCCAGATATTTCTCATAATCAAAATAAAAACGATCCCGGCGGGTGGCAAAATTTTGATACTTTGCACTAATCTCTTCATCGATTCTCGCCAGCGTAGCCGGATCCGATGTGCCAGGACCTTTTGTGGTTGTGCGTTCAGAAGCTTGTTCGATGGCCGTTGCTTCTTCCCGCTGTTCGGCAAAGAGTGTGGAAATCTGGGTGAGCCTTGTTATCGTGGTGTCTCCTGCCCGCGTCCTTACGGGCGTTAAACCCTTCACAATATCATACGCTAATTCCGCGGGAAGCCCTGCCTGTTCCAGCACTTCCGGTAACGTTGCGATCCTCGCGGCTTGCGCTCTTTCATCCGTAATCCCACTGATTTCAGAAAACGCGCCGCGGATCTGACCGCGTTGCTCCGGCGTTAAATTCCGCACGGCAGGCTGGACCCTTTGAATAACCCCCGGCTTGAGAATTTCATCCCATTTCACCCCGCCTGAAAAATATTTGCGCGGCTCGATGGCCTTGCTGGCCACATCATAATCTTCTTTGATCAGATTGTAGACCCCTTTGCGGAAGGCCTCGAGATACTGGCGATAAACTTTTTCTTTGAGGCCTTTCTCGGCGGTGTCCACACCCTTGATTTTATTTTTGTTCACATAGACCCTGCCCAGGAGGGATTCTTTCAAATTTTGTTTGTACCACACAGCGAGGATGATGGAGTGATACATCTGGCGGATGGCGGCAAAATTTTTGCCTTCGTTGACTTCTCTTTCAAGCTCGGGGATGATCACTTCTTTGACAATGGCGGATGAAAGCAAATTGAGGCCCTCGACTTTTTGCTCATCGATCCGGTCCGTCCCGAATTTTTCATTTTTAAGGTTGGCTTTGACGGAGACATAATCCTGATCGAGCATCACCTTCAGATGGGTTTGGCCGACATAAACATATCCATCCTGTTCCATCAGGACCGCCTTGTCCGGGACCACCCAGACCTTGTTGAAGGTGGTGATGGGGACGTCGGTGGTGCCGTATTGTTCGTAGGCCCGCTGATAGACGCGCTGCCAGAATTTTTGACCCAGCTCGCTCTCGGGATTGGTTAAGGAGGCGGACAACTGTTTGAGGAGATAATCCTGTTCCAGCATCTGCTTGCCCATCTCGGTCGTGGCCAGCATGTCGGGGATGATCCTTTCGCCTTCGTACGGAGAAAGGTTGACCCAGGACTCATCGTCCGGGATCGTCATGGCGGTCAGGAAATATTTGAGCAATCGCTCGGTTTCCGCTTTAAGAGATTCCCCGTCCAGCAAATCTTCCCCGCGGTCAACAATAAAATCGAACTGCAGGGGATTAGCGGGGTTCAGGGTGATCCCCTTCAAGACCGTGGGCTCAAATTTGGCGCTTAAGGCGACCATCTCCCCGGGCTTGGGGAGGTTGGAAACGTACTGGGCGTAAACAGGCGCAGGGAGGGCGAAGCTGATTGAAAAAACAGCCGCAAGAAAGGATGAAAGAAATTTACGGTAAATTTTTACTTTTCCCCGGTTAAGAGTCTCGCACATAAGGCCTTAGCCCTCCGCTATGAAAAGATTGATCGAAATTTTTATGATGATTTAAGAACATTTGAAACAAGGAAAGAAAAACAGGTATGACCGGACGCAACGTGTCATAAGAATATCATATAAGTATTATAGAGACAAGGGGCTGATACGCTGAGAACAGGTCACCAAACAGCAAATAATCCTGTGCGAGGTAAGGAGTTATACTGTTCTTACAATTCCTCGAGAAAATTTTTTTGGGTTTACGATTTTATCAGAATTTTTTGCCCAAAAGATAGAACGGGCAGTTTTGGCCGAAATGGTATTTGAGGTATGTCCGCCGGGTCTTAAACAGCACGTCCAGTCCCATCCGGACAAAAAATGCCGCCGCCCGTTCCGACATGGTCGCGACATGAACACCGGGGCTGCGGGTTTCCTTCAAAAAGTTAAAATATTCCCTGACAAGCCGCTCCCCCACCCGATCGCCCCGAAAGCCATGATCCACATTGATATGGAATATGGCGGGATATTCGATAGAAAAATCCGGGCAGCGGAACTCTCCTTTTAAAAAGCTCAGGAAAACATGGTTCAGAAAAAGCAGGTTTTTTTTGTGTAAAAAAATCCCTTTGCGAAGGATCTGCGTCAAAATGCGCGGATAAACCTTGATCCACTGAGCCCGGTTCATCCGCCTTTCATCCAGCGCCCCGATCAGATACCCGATGACCCTGTCGTCATGGACGGCCACAAAACAGGACTGCGGCTCGATTTCGGTGAAATACAACGTCAGGGCGTCGGCGACGAGTTCGTGATCGTCGAAAAGGTCTTGGGATTTTCCAAGAAAAGAGGTTTCGTAGCTGATCCTCCGGACATCCGGGCGGTCCTGGGGGGCATAACGACGGATCACAATATGTCTGCCGGGGTTCATCATTTCATCAAAATTTTTTGGGCCGGGGCTCCTTCGATTCTCAGAATCCGCCAGGCGGTGCGGTCGACGGGGACTTCTTTCAAATGCGTGCGGGTCGAACTGAGAATATAGTGCGGCGATTCCAGGCTTGCCAGCGGGAACTTGACGACGACAGCCTTGCCCGCGCGCTCAACCTTCATGTCCCGGATGAAAACCCGGCGGCCTTTTTCATAGACGGTCACACGTCTGCCAAACGAAATTTTAAGACGGTATTTTGGCATGTAAGAAAACGGCAGCCCTTTTTTATATCCCAGCAGATGGAGGTTGATCCCAAGCCATTTGTCCGTCCAGGCCCTGGGATTAACTTTAACATATAAAAACCCGTCTTTCACGGCATAAGCCAACGACTCGAGGAACTGCTCTCCCGACTCGTCTTCATCGACGGGCTCTCCCCGGATATTTTGTTTGCTCTCGATGGCCTGCCAATCCATCAGCTCCTCCTCATTCTCTTTGAGCACGAGAACAGGATAATCCCCGAACAGTTCATTCCGACGGGCAAAAGAATAGAGATACGCGGCGCTGTACTGGATTTGGGTGCTATAAAAATCGAGGGCTTCTTTCTTTTTTTGAATCTGCACGGGGGACAGGTCAAAAAAATTCCAGGCGATGTCCGTGGTTTTCAGGCGCTCCGGCGGCTCCAGCCGCAATTCCGGATCAAAGCCGCCGGGGGCGGGCCAATGGGCTTCGTGCACAAGATAAGGATAAATCTCGGGCTGCGGGATTTTTTTCTCCAGGTCCCATAACGCCACACAGAGAAAAAGATAAAAGGCGCGGTGATCGGGATTGTTGTCGAGGGGGTGCGAAACAAAAATCCTTGTGGGTTTGAAATCCAGCAAAATCCTTTCAAGATCGCGAAGGATGCTCTCCCCGACGTAGGGCGCGCCGGTCGAAAAACCGTTTTTATAAGGCACCCGCGTAACCCGGGTCAAAAGACTGCGGTAAGGCTGGGTCACGCCCCAGTATTGCGTAAAAATATTCAACGTGCCCGCGTCCGGATACCCCAAAAAGATGAGCTGCTCTTTGGGAATCCCGATCAATGCCATGGCCGCGGCGGCCTCTTTCTGACGGACACCGCCCATGTGGATGACGCCGGAGCGCTTGAAGACCAGCCGCTTTTCGGACACCAGGAAGGCCCATTCATTGCTGTCCCCGTTGGTCAGATAAACCACCCTGACGGGAAGACCCCTGTGAGCGGCGTCTTGCAAGAGCCCGCCGGCGCCGATGGTTTCATCGTCGGGATGGGGCGCCAGGACCAAAATCCGGTCCTTTTCGGTTAACGGCGAGACTTCGCCTGCCCAAGCCGCGGAATTAAAGAAAATAAAAACGCAAAGGCAGAAAAACAAAAATTTGCAACGAGTCATTGTCGTCCATACCCGCCCATGATGGTCAAACGAAGACCCCGGGCGCAACTGAATTATTGCGGCCAGAGATACGCTTCGCGGGCTGCGGCCTGGGCCCATTCTTTCATGGCCGGGAGATTGAGCATGGTCTGCAGATATTCCAGCGCCGATCCCTGCAGATTGATCCCGTAGGTTTTGAAACGGAAAACAACCGGCGCGTACATGGCATCCACGACGGAGAATCCCCCAAAAAGGAAATCGCCGTCCTTCCGCGAAGCCCCGCGGCAGTCTTCCCAGATCCGGGTGATCCTTGAAATATCGCGGTCGGCATCGTCCGTGCTTTTTTTCCCCGACAAACTGGCCGAAACGTTCAGCGGGAAATTGGTCCGCAGCCCCAGGAATCCACTGTACATTTCGCCACTGACACAGCGTGCGACAGCCCGTTTTTCAGGATCGGATGGCCAAAGCTGTTTGCCGGGAAAAAGTTCGGCAAGATACTCGCAGATGGGCAAAGACTCCCAGACGGCAACGCCATCCGCCTTCAAGAGCGGGACCTTGCCCGACGGGGAATATCTCAAAATCTTTTCTTGGGTGCCGGGTTGTTTGAGCGGAATCAATATCTCCTCAAAGGAGATTTCAAAATGCCGCAAAAGCACCCACGGCCTTAAAGACCAGGACGAATAATTTTTATTTCCGATCACCAGTGTCAATTTTGCCATAGATCCCTCTTTTTTTCGAATGTCCGCCGTCCGCTGTCAGTTGTCTTTATGGAGATTACAAACGATAGGATGCGAGCGACAAGGCACAACGCCAATGACGATGAAGGCGCGCTGACAACAGGCAGGTTATTTAAACGCCCTTTTGAATTTGAAAGTGCTTTTAAAGGCTTCGAATTGTTTACGATAATCATTGAATTTACTTCTTTGAGCAATGAGCTGCAGCCGCGTCAGGCGGTTGAAATCGTCGACCACATAAAATGACATGACCGCGAAAGGCGGGTCCTCATACCGGAACAACAGCCATTTGGAGACCTGCCCGTCAATGAGGATCTCCCCTTTGTCCATCATCCGCCCCTTTTCCCGGGCGAAGGCCTCTTGAACCTGGATAAAGTAATCATCGAGGAACAAGGCCCCCTTCGAAGCCTGCGTGTAAATAGAAAACATCGCGTAAGGGGTCTCCGTAAAAATATCAACCTCGGGAGAAATAAAAAGGACTTCCTCGATTCTTCGCCGGCCAAAATGAAAACTTGACTTTTTTTCGATGGCTTGCTGCCGCTCTTCGGTCTGGTTTTTTGGCTTGGGCGCCGCGGCGGCGGGATCCGGGGGCTGTTCTTCAATTTCTTTTTTTTCCCATCCCTCGGGAACCGTGACCGTATACCACTCCCCGCGGTAAACGCTCTTGTCCATCAGCGAGAGAATAAACGGCCGGCCTCCGACTAACGCCAAAACGATGACAATGATGATTGTTTGTGTTCTTGTATCCATCAGCCTCTGCCGGCCTCGGAAAGATGTTTGATCCTCTTGAGCATATTGGGATGAGTGCTTAACGCCTCAAGGAGATGGTCCCCAAAATTGAGCCGGATATTGGTGTTGCGCAACCGCGCCAGTTCATCAGGGTCGATGGTGCCGCTGCGATCCAGGTCCAGCTGGCTCAACTGACGGATTTCCTTATAGGCCTGCGAAGGGTCGTTGACAAAAAAAGCCTTCAGGCCTTCGGCCTCTCGCAACGCCTCCTTGCCGACACGGGCGGAACCATAAACCAGTTTGTACAACGCCGAGGCGAGCGCCGACGGATGATTACCGAGATCAACGGCCCCCTTGTCGGCGAAATATTCGCGGATCCGCGAGGCGTAAAGGACAAGGAGATTGGTGACAAAATAAAAAATCAGGGCCACGAGCCCGACGAGCGCGGTATGGCTCCGGTCGCTGCGGTCATGCCGGCCGCCGCCGTAAAAAAGGAAATGCCAGGCGATGCGATACATAATCATGGGGATCACCGACAAGACCGTGATGGTAAAAACGTCGCGGTTTTTCAAGTGGCTGATTTCATGGCCGATGACGGCCCTGAGTTCCTCCGGGCTGAGCAGATTCATGATCCCGCGGGTCACACAAACCCGCCCGTCCCGTTGTCCCCGGCCAAAGGCAAAGGCATTCGGGATCGGCATATCGGAAATGCAGACACGCGGGATGGGGATGTTGGCCCTGCGGGCCTGCTCTTCCACCATACTGTAAAGAGCTGGGTCCTCATCGCGCTTGAGATAGCGAACACGCATGCTCCATTCGACAATCTTCGGTCCGATCAGGTATTGAAAAAACATGAAGCCCATGGAAATCATCAGGTAGAAATAAAAATTATCAACGCCCAGCATCGTCCCGACCACGACGACAGCGGCATAAACGATGGCGAACAGGATCGCCAAGAGCAACGTCATCCTCATTTGTAACGAAAACATATCGTCCTCCTTTTTAAATGACAGGCCTATTTCTATCATGTTTTCGGAGAGAAATCAAGACTGACTCCGACTTGACTAAAAACAACAGCGTGGTTAATATTCCCCTATGCTTCTGTTGCGCAAAATCCTTTTTCCCGTTTTCGTCCTAGGGTACCTCGTTTTCTGCCCCCTCATCATCCTGCGCGCCCTCGGCATCGTCTATAACCCGGAATCGCAAAAAAGCATTGTCAAAACCGGCCTCATCTCGATTGCCACGATTCCCGCCGGCGCTTCTCTTTATATTGACGGCACGTTATTCCCTGGAAAAACCCCCGCCGTCCTCCGCAATTTGACCGAGGGGCATTATTCCATCGAGATTGTCCTCGACCACCACCGGCGCTGGGAAAAAACCATTCCCGTGATCGCCTCGCGGGCCACCGCCTTGGAGAATGTCATCCTGATTCCCCGGGAGTGGGAACCACAACGGCTGACCTCGCCGAAATTTCATAACCTGATCCCCCTGGAAGGCAATCCGTATTTTCTCCTGAGCGCCAACGGGCATCTGAAAGATATTTCGGTCTACCGCTGGCGCGATGAGAACGGCGAAAAGGAACCCCAAAAACCTCTTTCTTTTTTCCCGGAAGGCTCCCCGTATGGCAGGGCAACACTCCTTTCGGTCACGACGGTCCCTCACAGCCCTTTCCTCGTCATGCGCACCGCCGGTGAAAACGAAAAAAAATTCCTTTGGGCCGACCCGCGCGAGGACCCCGTCAAAGTCAGGGATATCACCTATCTTTTTACGCATGTCCCCAATGAGATCGCCTGGGACCCGCAGGGCGGGACCGACCTCATCGTCCGCGATCAGGACGATCTCAGCCGGCTCGTCATGGATGAAAAAACGATCTTCCCCAAAATCATCCGCAACATCCGGGGCTTTGGACTGCAGAACAAAAAGATTTACGCCGTCACCAACAGCGCCTTAAAAATTTTTAACAATGACGGGGACACCATCCAGATCATCCCCCACCCCCCGGAGCTCATCGCGCACCTGCTGGAGAGTCAGGGCCATTACGCCCTGCGCCTCTTGCGGGACGACATTTTTATCTTGTCCGGAGAGAACGGCCGGCTTCTGATGAACCGACCGCCGTATCGTCTCCTCGAAAAAGGTCTTGCCGGCCAAACCCTGAACTCCAAAACCAGGCAATGGCTGCTCTGGACCGGCACAAAAATCGGGATTCTCGATTTCTCGGCGGAGGAGTCCGGTGAAAAATCCGCGGCGGGCCCGCGATTGACCTGGGTGATCCGAAACGGCCGCGACATCGGGCAAGCCTTCTGGGTCAACGAAGGATCGCACATCCTCTACCGCGACCAGAATTCCATTTCTCTCGTCGAGCTGCAGCCCTTCGATGAACCTGCGGTTTATGAACTGCTCCATGTCAAACGCAACAGCGCAATCGATTATTCGGACAAGGAAGGCAGACTTTTTTTTCTCGGGGCAGATGACGGCAGACTTTACGCCGTCGACATCCTGCCCCGCCCAACGGTTTCGCCCATCACCGTTCGCGAGGAGCCCCGAACCGGGGAATGATTGATGCCATTTGAATTCTCAAAAAGAAATCTGTCCCCCGAAGACGCGCGGCGGCAACGATTGTTTGAAATCCTCCCCGGGCTCACGAGCTGGGGAATCCTCCTGGGCATGACGGCCCTGTCGTTTTTCCGCCCGATGACGGCCGCGGTCATCATCATCGCCTTTGACTTTTACTGGCTGTTGCGGCTCTTGTACATGACCATCTTTCTTTTGCTCGCGTATCTTCGCCTGACCATCGAGCGGGAAACGGACTGGATCGGGCGGATCCGGGGGATTGATATTCTGGACCGCCACCTTAAAACCTTAAGCGACGCCGGGCCCGAAACGCTCCCAAAACGCCTGTCCTTCCACATCCACCGCAAAGAATTAACGGCGCTCAAAGACAGCGGCCATCTCCCTCCGCCCTCCGGTGCAATTT
>CAYHZK010000001.1:0-34206 GCA_964361085.1 uncultured Planctomycetales bacterium | reverse complement strand
ACCGTTCGGTATGATGCAAAACCATCTCGACGTATGCCGTCTCGATGACGATCAAGAATTCATCATCGCTCATCCGGATCTGATCAAAGGTCGCAATAATCCGGCCGTGAATATTCAAAAACGCGTTCTGAGGCTTGTCCAGCGAGTTTGATGTCAGGCCGTTTAGAAACTGCACGGCGTGAGGGGCAACACTCAGAAC
Organism: uncultured Planctomycetales bacterium; assembly: GCA_964361085.1. GTDB lineage: Bacteria > Omnitrophota > Gorgyraeia > Zapsychrales > JANLHA01 > CAYHZK01. Next base: position 34,007 of record CAYHZK010000001.1, on the reverse strand, counting down.
CTTTTTCTGGATTTTATATAACGGCATCGTAACACAGGAATAGCGAAGAATAAAGCATTACCATGGGATTTCTTGACGGTCGCGAAAGAATTTTCCCCGGGGGCCGTTGTCGGGAAGGGTCGCCAGCCACACGGCGGTGTCGGCCCCTTCCTGAACATCCCTGGGGGCATCCGGCCCGCCCATATCCGTTTTGACCCACCCCGGACACATGCTGTTGACTAAAATGTTGTCGTCTTTCAACTCGCCGGCGAACATTCTCGTCAGGGCATTGATCGCTGTCTTGGAAATCCGGTAGGCCGGATAACCGCACCCCATATCGCTCAACTGTCCCAGACCGCTCGAAATATTCACAACGCGGCCATAGTTGTTTTTTTTCATCAGGGGAACCAGGGCCTGCGACATCAGCAGAGGGCCATAGACGTTCGTCGTCATCGCCCTGTTGATCGCGCCGGTCTTAACCCGCAGCACGCTCGACGGCCCGCCATGGATCGCGTCCCGCGAATCGGGAAAAATCCCGGCGTTATTGACGAGGATATCGCATCGCCCGAATTGTTTCGACAAAAACCGTTCGAACTCCTCGATGCTGGCGGCATGATCGACATCAATCCGATGGTAGCGGACCGGCAGCTCTTCTTTCTGCAGGGCATCGCAGGCCGCGAGGCCTTTTTTTTCGTCACGGCTTGTCAAAATAACGAGAACTCCCCTGTGGGCCAACTGACGACAGATCTCAAACCCGATTCCGCGGTTACCGCCGGTAACGACGGCAACCTTCCCTTTTTGATTTGCGGCGCTTGGCATCGCTCGTCCTCCCTGAAAAATCTTGTTTTCGCGAACATCTTAAACTCAAACTTTTCAGAAATCGGCCGCTTGCGTTTATGACGGCCGGACGGCCCTTTCCGTTTCTTCTACATCGCCCCGGCTTCGGCAAAACTGTAATAAACGTTATCGCCCAGGATCAGATGATCGAGAAGCCTGACCTGCAAAATCCGTCCCGCCTCGCGCAGATCGCGGGTGAACTGGCGATCCTCGGGGCTCGGCGTTGAATCGCCGGAAGGATGGTTATGCGCGCAGATCAGGGCCGCCGCAAAACGCTGGAGGGCCTGCTGAAAAATCTCCCGGATAAAAGGGCTGGCGCGGTTGACCGTCCCTTCGGCCACGTCGAGGATATCAATGATCCGGTGCTGATAGTTGAGAAAAACGGCCTTAAAGATTTCCGTCTTCAAGTCCCGCATCCTCGGCATAAGAATGTCGACAATCTCGCGCGAGGATTTGATCTGCGGTTGTGTTTCACGGATTTCGTCCTCGCGGAACCGGCGCCCGATCTCCAGGGCCGCGCGGATCTGAGCCATTTTCGCTGAGCCCACCCCCTTGAACTCCTGCCATTCGCGGCTGTCGGTGTGGCTCATATTGCGGAACGTCTTGAACTTCCGCATGATCCGCCGCGACAGGTCAAGGGCGCTTTCCCCCCGGCATCCCGTTCGCAGCAAGATCGCCATCAATTCCGAGTTCGAAAGCCTGGATTCCCCCAGCCTGAATAATTTTTCCCGCGGACGATCCTCGACAGGCCATTCATGGATCGGCGATTGACTTAAGATTTCCTGCTCCATACCTTCCCCTCCGTCGGGTATTGATTGAAAGGGAAGCCGGGGAGGCTTGTTCGCTCCAAAAAATCATTTTCGCCCCTGCTGGAAACGGATAAAAAGATAAAGGCCAATGACGACCAAAACAGTCACAATCCCGCCCCAGGAGTTACTAAGGCCAGGAAAGTTTTCACCCATCAGTCCCTCCGCCGTTGCGTTAAATAATCCTTGATAATTCTTTTATGGTCAAAGGCATAATCCCGCTTCAACAACTCCTGATATGGAATGATCTGCAGACCCTTGGCATCGTCGCCAAACCGCGGCCTGCCTTGTCCCTCCCCGACGAAGACAATGCTGACGGTATGAAAACGCGGGTCTCTTCGCGGGTCGGAGTAGGCGTGAAATTGCCGTAAATTTTTAAGCTCCAGATGGGTCTCTTCCCTGGCTTCCCGACGGGCCGCCGTCTCAAGATTCTCCCCGTAGTCCACAAACCCGCCGGGCAGGGCCCAGCCGTAAGGCGGGTTCGACCGCTCAATCAGGATCAGTCCTTCCTTCAGTTCGATGATCATATCCACGGTCACATACGGGCCCTTCCCCATGTCCTCGGTCACGTGACGGAGATAACCCAGCACCTGTTTTTCGACAATTTGAAAGTTCTTTCGTCCCGGGACCGCGACAGTTATTTCTGCGACGGCATCAGGATGATTGCGGCAGAATCTTAAAATTTCCTGGGCGAGGATTTTTGCGGCACCCACAACCGGGAAGCGCCCCCCGGAAATGCCAAAAACGGGAAGGACGATTTTCTTTAATTTGAGTTTTTCGGCCTTCTGCAAGGCCTTCCGATAGGCCTTGCGCAGAGAATCTTCATTGACTTTAGAAAGGGAATCCTCGGTGATGACATCGACGTCAAGAGAGGAGCTGTCGGCTGGAATGACTTTTATGGTTATATTCCTGATTTGCATATCTCACCGTTTTTTCGCTTCACGATTCACGCGGCCCGCTTCACGATACTTTTAGCCAGATCCACCGCGTCCTCCTTCGTCTTGACCTTGCCCACGGCCTGGGCCTCCTCAACCTGCGACAAGATTTTACCAAAAAGCGGGGAAGGTTGTAAGCGTAATTCTTTGATCAGGGTATCCCCCGTGATGAGGCGGACAAACGGTTTTTCCTTTTTCTTCTGAAAGTACCGATCGACGAGATGACGGCATATCTTTTCGTGATGGCGTTGATCCTCCTCCGTCGTCAAAGGCCCGCGCGTCGAACGCTGGTCCGCCAGAGAGAGGAGGGCGACACTCGCCGCCTCCTCTTTGGTGTCGCGGAAATAGCGGAAGACCGCTTTTTCGCTCGGACTTTTGAAATTGGAAAGATACCCCGGACGCAGATGCCGGTGAACCACGTCTTCGAGGCTCATCCGCTCGCGGGTGGAAAGTTTAAGCGCCCTGGCGATCGTCCGGACAATCCGTTTCCCGACTTGTTCGTGGGCGTGGAAGGAAATCCGGTTGACTTCTTTTTTCCGGGTCTCGGGCTTGCCGATATCGTGCAAAAGGGCCGCCAGTTTCAGAAGCGCCCGTCGGGTCCTGGTCCCGCCTAAAACTTCGTCAAGATAACGGCTGATCTCCGCGTCGCGATCAAATTCCTTAAAAACTTTTTCCAGCTGCGCCAGTGTTTCCAAAGAGTGCGGCCACACGTCGAGATGATGATACCCGCCCTGGGGCACGCCGTACATGACCGCGATCTGCGGAATGATTTTCTCCAGAAGCCCCATCTTGTCCATCGCCCTGATATTCCCGGCGGCGCGCGGGGACTGCAGGATTTTAAACAGCTCGTCCCGGACCCGCTCGGCGGCGGCCCGGACGATCAAATCCCGGTCTTTCCTGACCTGGCGGAGAGTCGTGTGTTCGACGGAAAAATCGAGTGTGGCGCGCAGACTGTACGCCCGCAGCAACCGCAGCGGATCTTCGCGGAAGGCCTTGACCGAAACCATGCGGATGCGACGGCTTTTCAGGTCGCGCAGTCCCTGTTTGGGATCCAGAATCACGTCGCGAAGTTCATCCTGATCGTTAAGAGTGTCCAGACGTACCGCGAGGGTGTTGATCGTAAAATCACGGTGCTGCAGATCTTTTTCCAGCGTGGCGGCGCGGAAATCGGCGAAGTCGAAGGTCGTAACGTCACGCCCCGTTTTTTTCGCGACGCGGCCGCAGCCGTTTTCCGGATCGAGCAGGACAAAGGCCCCCTTGATGCGGCGGGCAAAAAGGCGGGCGAAGGCGACGGCGTCCTTGGCGACGGCAAAATCGAAATCATGGCACGCCCGCCCTAAAACCTGGTCGCGCACAAATCCGCCGACGAGATAAACAGCGACTTTCTTTTTCCGGGAGAGCTCCTGAATGGCTTTCAACAGAGGATAATCGGTCAGCAATGACATCGGGAGGCGCGTCACTCGACGGTATCGGTCATCGAGGCCTTTTTTAAAACCTCGTCTTCCACGAAAATGGGCGACCTGGCGCGAACCGCCAGGGCAACGCCGTCGGACGGACGGGCGTCGATGCGCTTTGTTTTGCCGTCGGCTGTTTTGAGGATCAATTTGGCGTGAAAGGTGTTGGCGACCAGCTTGTCGATGACGACCTGTTCGAGTTTCGCCTCCAGCCCCTCGACGAGCAACAGCAGCAGATCGTGCGTCAAGGGCCGCGGCGTCTCAACACCCGAGAGTTTCATCTGGATGCTGGAGGCCTCCAGAAAGCCGATCACAATCGGAAACTGACGGCTGCCGTTCTTTTCCTTTAAGACAATGATCTGATCCTGCCGTTTTTCATCAATGATAATCTTGCTCAATTCCATCTGGACCATGATTCTTCCTCTGCGGGCATATGCCGGATCCCCTCCTTAAGGGCACCCCGGCACACATTGCCTATACTTTATGTTTCCCGAACGACTTTTCTTTCTCCAAAATCAATTTCAGCTCGCTCATGAACTGATTGACGTCGCGAAATTGCCGGTAGACGGAGGCAAACCGCACGTAGGCGACCTCATCCAGGGCGGCCAGTTTTTCCATGATGATTTCGCCGATCGCGGCGGCACTCACCTCGCGCTCGTATTTTTTCTGAATCAGCCGCTCGACCTCGCCGGCGATTTCTTCGATCTTGTCGACGCTGATCGGCCGTTTTTCGCAGGCTTTAACGAGTCCGGAAACGATCTTGCCCCGGTCAAAAGGTTGCCGGCGGTTGTCCCGCTTGATGACCATGAGAGGAACCTGCTCGATGTGCTCATACGTGGTGAACCGCTTCCGGCATTTGAGGCATTCCCGGCGCCGGCGGATGGACCGGCCCTCTGTGCTCAACCGTGAATCCACAACTTTGGTCTCTTTGTATCCGCAGGCCGGGCATTTCATGAAAAAACCTTACTTGAGTTCGGCAATTTCTTGAGTTTTCTTCCTTCCCCTCGACGGGGGAGGTTCGGTGGGGGCGGCAACTTCAATCTTCACCCTCCCCTTTCCCCTCCCGTCGAGGGAGGGGAATTATAAGGGAAAATTTGCCGAACTCAAGAACCTTATAATCCACGATAGATCGGAAATTCCCGCGTCAGCTTGAGGACCTCCGCTTTAACGTTCTCCAATATCCCGGGATTGTCCCGGTTCACAATCGCCTGGTCAATCCATTGAGCCACAAGTTCCATCTGCGCTTCCTTCATGCCCCGGGTGGTCAAAGACGGCGTGCCGATGCGAATCCCGCTCGTGACCATGGGGCTCTCCGGATCAAAGGGGATCAAATTTTTGTTCACGGTGATGTGGACGTGATCCAAAATCTCGGAGGCCTCTTTGCCGGTCACGTTCTTGGGCCTTAAGTCCATCATGAAAAGATGATTATCGGTCCCGCCGGTGACGATACGGAACCCCAGTTTCGCCAGCGCCGCGGAAAGGCTCCTGGCATTCCTGACGATCTGTCCCTGGTACTGTTTGAAATCCGGGCTCAGCGCCTCCTTGAAGGCCACGGCCTTTCCCGCGATCACGTGCATGAGAGGCCCGCCCTGAATGCCGGGAAAGACATTGGCGTCGATCTTTTTGCCGAATTCGCCCCGGCAGAGGATCATCCCGCCCCGCGGGCCGCGCAACGTTTTATGGGTCGTCGTGGTCACGAACTCGGCGTAAGGGACGGGATTCGGGTGCAGTCCCGCGGCCACGAGCCCGGCGATGTGAGCCATATCCACAAAAAGGCAGGCCCCCGCACTGTCGCAGATCTCGCGGAATTTTTTAAAATCAATGATGCGCGAATACGCCGAGGCGCCGGCCAAAATCATTTTCGGTTTGTGTTCCTTGGCAAGACTCGCCACCTCCGCATAATCGATCATCTCCGTCTGCGGATTCACTTTATAGGTCACGACATGATAATTCTTTCCGGAAAAATTCATCTTGTGCCCGTGCGTGAGATGTCCGCCGCAGGCTAAGTCCATCGCCAGGACCGTATCGCCCGGATTGACGGCCACATTGTACACGGCGTTGTTGGCCTGCGACCCTGAGTGCGGCTGGACATTGACGTGTTCGGCGCCAAAAAGTTCCCTGGCCCGCTCGATGGCCAGGTTCTCGACGACATCAACGTGCTCGCAGCCGCCGTACCAGCGCCGCCCCGGATACCCTTCGGCGTATTTGTTCGTCAAAACACTTCCCTGGGCCTCGAGCACCGCTTCGGAAACGATGTTCTCCGAGGCGATCAATTCCAGATTGCTGCGCTGCCGTTCCAGCTCGTTGCGGATCGCTCGATAAACATCCGGGTCTGTTGTCTTAAGAGAGCTCATGATGTCACAAGACCTTTCTTTTCGATCTCCTTGATCTGGTTCACCCGGCGCAGATGCCGGCCGCCTTCAAATTCTGTCGTCAACCAGGCTTTGACGATTTCATCCATGTCGTTTACGCCGACAAATTTAGCGCCGAGGACGAGCACATTCGCGTTGTTGTGCTGCCGGGACAAAACCGCCGCGTCCTTGTTGTAACATAACGCCGCATAAGCGCCGGGGACTTTGTTCGCGGCAATGCAATGCCCGATCCCGGTCATGCAAATCAGGATGCCGCGACCATTTTTGGATTTCGCCGTTTCGGCGGCGACTTTATACGAAATCTTAGGATAATCGCACGAGACTCCGTCGTGAAAAGAGCCCAGATCAACAACACGATGACCCAGAGTTTCCAGCAGGGCCATGGTGTGTTTTTTCAGTTCAAGTCCGCGATGGTCGGCGCCGATAAAAACTTTCATATCAAATCAGGTTGACCAGTTTCGAAACCGCCTCTTTGATCACAAGAAGGCATTCTTGATAAGCCTCGGCGGATTTGCCCATCGGGTCCGGGATATCCAAATCTCCTTCATACCCGACCCGCTCATGGATGAATTCCCTCAGTTGATAAACCCGGCGCTCAACCGCGGGGACGCGTTCCAAAACCTGCTGACGGTGGCCGCGCGTCATCACAACAATCAAATCCGATTTGCGCAGCAGAATGCTGTTGATCGGCTGCGACTGATGCTCGGAGGCGTCGAGCCCCTCTTTTTTAAGAACGGCGAGGGTCTCAGCGCTCGCCGAGGAATGAAAGAAAACCCCCGTGCCCGCCGACAATATCTGAACATCGTCGCGCCCTTTGAGCATATCTTTCAGAAGATATTCCGCCATCACCGAACGGCAGCTGTTTCCCGTGCAGACAAAAAGGATGATCTTCTTTTGCGTGATCCGGTCGACATCCTCCTGCGAAATCGGCCCCGGCCTCAGGACGACGGGTTGAGGGCCGGTGAAATCAACGACCGACGAAGCCTGTCCGAATTGCGCCGACCCGCCGTCGATGGCCACATCGACCAGCCCGTCCAAATCCCGCAGGGCCTCCTCGCAGCTCGACGGCGGCGGGTTGCCGGCAAAATTCGCCGAGGGCGCCGCGACCGTGCACTGGGACTCCTGCACGAGCTTCAAGGCAATCGCGTGATGCGGGATGCGAATGCCGATTGTTTTATTTTCGTCGTGATCCGGGACGATGACAGTCAGAGGACCCGGCCAGCATTCATCGATCAGTTTGTAAACCGCCGGCGTGTTGATCGGCGTGTAGTTGGGGAGGAGCCCCTTTTGCGCGATGTGGATCGAAAAGGGTTTGTCTTCCGCCCGGCGCTTGACCTGCCTCAAACGCGCCATCGCCTTTTCATTGTTAAAATCCGCCGCGATCCCGTAAACGGTTTCCGTCGGAAACACGACAAGACCTCCCTGCCGGATGATATTGGCGCAATAGCTGATCCGGTCTAGCTCAGGGAACTCCGGATGGACCTTGATCACTTTGGTTTTCAAGGATTATGACTCCAAAACCTTTTTGCGCTGCTCGTCCTGGTACGCAGCGAGTTTACGGGAGATCCCGTCATCCGACAGCCCCAGGATGCGCAGCGCCAAAAGCGCGGCGTTCTTGGCGCCGGGTTTGCCGATCGCGACGGCCGCGACAGGAACACCCGGCGGCATCTGGACCGTCGACAAAAGCGAATCCAGGCCATTGAGGACGGACTCAACCGGAACCCCGATGACCGGCAGGCTCGTATGCGCGGCGACGACCCCCGCCAGCGCGGCGGAACCGCCCGCGCCGCAGATCAAAACCTTGATCCCGCGGCCCCGGGCTTCCTCGGCATATTGCGCTGTTTCCTTCGGGGTCCGGTGCGCGGACAGGACCTTCAGCTCGTGCCCGACGCCGAATTCTTTCAAAATCTTCGCGGCCTCTTCCATCACGGGCATGTCCGAGGCGCTGCCCATCATGATACCGACTTGAATGTTGTCCATGCGCGCTCCTAAATCAACGTTGAGAAATGTTGTTTCTGATTCAACCGCCGCAGGGCCCTGGCCCCGATATCCCGACGGAAAAAGCAATGCTCAAATTTGATATGATCCACCACCGCGTACGCTTTGTTGATCGCGGTCTTGATCCCCTCGCCTAAACTGACCACCCCCAGCACGCGTCCGCCGGCGGTGACGACCTTCTGCCCCTCCTGTTTTGTCCCCGCATGAAAAACAAACGTGTCCGTCTCTTCATGGGCGGAATAAAGACCGGAGATTTCATATCCCGTTTCGAACTTCCCCGGATAGCCTCCCGAACTCATGACGACACAGACACAACTGCGCTGGTCCCACGTCAGCTCCACGTCTTTCAGCCGGCCTTCGCAGCCGGCCAGCATCACGTCCAGAAGATCATTCTTAAGGCGCGGCAAAACCGCCTGCGCCTCCGGATCGCCGAAACGCACATTGTATTCCAGAACCTGCGGGCCCTGGTCGGTGATCATGAGCCCGGCGTAGAGGACACCTTTGAAGGGAGTCCCTTCTCTTTGCATCCCACGGATCGTCGGCTCGATGATCCGGGATTCGATTTTTTTGCGAAGCGCAGCCGTCACCAGCGGGGCGGGAGAATAAGCACCCATCCCCCCGGTGTTAGGCCCCAGATCGTCGTCAAAAATTCTTTTGTGATCCTGCGCCGAATCCAGAATAACAAAATTCTCGCCGTCGCTGATCGCCAGAATCGAAACCTCCTCACCCTCGAGGCAGTCCTCAACCACGATCTTGCTGCCGGCCTCGGCAAAAACTTTTTGCTCCATCATCTGGTCAACCGCGGCGAGCCCTTCATCCCGCGTCGCGCAGATGACGACGCCTTTCCCCGACGCCAGACCATCGGCCTTGATGACGAGAGGGAACTGCGCATTATTCAAAAACGCCCGGGCGTCATCGATCCGGTCGAAGGTCATAAAGGTTGCGGTCGGGATATTGCGCCGCAGCATAAACTCTTTAGCAAAGACCTTGCTCCCTTCCAATTGCGCCGCGATCCTGGTGGGGCCGAAAATCTTCAATCCCGCCGTTTCAAAGGCATCCACGATTCCCGCGACCAGGGGGGCTTCGGGACCGACGATCGTCAGGTCAATCGCCTTCTCCCGGGCAAAACGCAACAGGCCCTGAACATCTTCGGCTTTGATGTCCACGCACTGGGCGACGGCGGCGATCCCGGCGTTGCCCGGCGCGCAATAAAGTTCGGTTAACAGCGGACTTTTTTTGATCTTCCAGGCGAGGACGTGCTCACGTCCGCCTGATCCCACGAGTAAGACTTTCATATATTTTCACCTTCAGGAAAAAAATTTAATCTTATGCTCCCGATCCGCAACGACGCCTCCGATTTCGAAGGATTCAACCCCGACCCGGCTCAGCAGCGCTTGAATCCCTTTCACGTCGGAGGGAGAGGTCACCAGCACCATGCCGATCCCCATATTAAAGGTGCGGAACATCTCGGAGGCGTTTATTTTACCTTTTTTTTGAATTTTTTGAAATATATTCGGCGCCGGCCAGGACTGCCGGTCGACCTCAAAGCATTTTCCCCGCGGAAGGATTTTCGTCAATTTCTCATAAAACGCGCCCCCCGTGATGTGGGCAATCCCATGGACAGCGTATTTTTCCAAAACCGCCAGAACCGGTTTGACATAAATCCTCGTGGGTTGAAGTAGTTCCCCGGCCATGGCTTGCTGCTCTTTTGCCGAAAAAACCTTGCGGGCCAGGCTAAACCCGTTGGAATGCAGCCCGCTCGAGGCCAGGCCGATCATCCGGTCGCCCGCCCGGATCCTGGAGCCGTCGATGATCCTGGACTTTTCGACAACCCCCACGGTAAAACCGGCCAGATCGTAATCGTCTTCCTTATATAACCCCGGCATCTCGGCGGTCTCGCCGCCCACCAGACTGCAGCCGGCCTGACGGCATCCTTCGGCGATGCCTTTGACAACCTCGCTGAGAACATCGACCTTCACCTTCCCGCAGGCGATGTAATCAAGAAAAAAAAGCGGCCTGGCGCCGGAGCAAAGGATGTCGTTGACATTCATCGCCACGAGATCGATTCCCACGGTATCATGTTTACGCGCGGCCTTGGCGATCAGGAGTTTGGTCCCGACACCGTCGGTGGAAGACACCAAAACCGGATTCTTAAATTCCCCCTTCAGCTCAAACAAACTGCCAAAGGCGCCCTTGCGTTGCAAGACCGATTTGCTCATCGTCGCGGCCATCATCCCCTGAATGCCGCCGACAAAGGCGTTGGCCTTGTCAATATCAACCCCGCTGGATTTATACGTTAACGTTTTCATAATTTCAAATACGCTTCACGTGGTGCACTTCACAAAACAAAATTTTTCCTAATATAATTTACGCCGTTTTCAAAAATTCTGGCGCCATCGCCGGATTCCCCCCGCGGCAATCGTGTCCAGAAAGGATGCTGGATAAAAAGAAAGTGCCGTTCCGGGTGAGGCATGAGCCCCAGGATGCGGCCGGTCCTGTCGCTGACGCCGGCGACATCATCCACGGAGCCGTTGGGATTGTCCGGGTAAACAGGGGTGCCGCCGTCGGATGAACAATACCGAAGGACCACCTGACCATGGGACTTCATCTTCTCGAGCAATTCTTGATCCCGCGGGACAAATTTCCCTTCGGCGTGCGCCACGGGAAGATAAATCCTTTCGCTCAAGCCCTCGGTCCAGACCGAGCGTCCGCACAATTTCAAATGGATCCACCGGTCCTCAAATTTTCCGGAATCATTGTGCGTCAAGGACACATTCTGCTTGAAACCGATTGTCTCATTGTCGTCCGGGCCCGGCAAGATCCCGGCGCGCGTCAAAACCTGAAACCCGTTGCAGATGCCGATGATCAATTTCCCGTCGTCGATAAACCGCCGGACGCTTTCCCCCAGCCGCAGGCGCAATTCATTGGCGAGGATCCGGCCGGAGATGATGTCATCGCCATAACTGAATCCACCGGGGATCGCCAAAATATGAAAATCCCGAAGATTCACCTCGCCGCTCAAAACCCGGTTGATGTGGACCAGCGATACGTCGGCGCCGCAGCGTTCAAACGCAAAAACCGTCTCTCCGTCACAGTTCGTTCCGGCGGTCCGCAGGACAATCACTCGGGGTTGGCTGGTCATTTTGAAAAGTAACCCTGGCGTCTAATGCGAATTGTTTTTCTTCGAATAAAAATTACGGATCACTTTAACGACCTCCTCGGGCGTGTCGACGATCTTAAAAAGATCCAGATCCTCTGGGTCGATATTCTTTTCCGCGACCACGGTGTCGCGCAGCCAGTCCACGAACCCCTTCCAGTACGCGCTCACGACCAGCACGACGGGAAACCGCTCCATCCGCCGCGTTTGGATGAGGGTAAGACTTTCCGTGAGTTCATCCAGTGTGCCGTATCCGCCGGGAAAAATCACGAAGGCCTTCGCGTATTTGACGAACATGACCTTGCGGCAAAAGAAATAATGAAAATTCAAGAGGGTCTTGATGTAAGGGTTGGGTTTCTGTTCAAAGGGGAGGTCGATGTTAAGCCCGATGGAGTCGCCCCCGGCTTTCGTCGCTCCCTTGTTGCCGGCCTCCATAATCCCCGGGCCGCCGCCGGTGATCACGGTAAATCCGTCCCTGGACAAAAGCGCCGCCGTCTGTTCCGCGAGACGGTAATACTTATGGGTCTTCTTGGTCCGCGCCGAACCGAAGATGCTCACGGCATTGCCCACCTGCGACAACTCTTCAAATCCGTCGACAAATTCCGACATGATGCGAAAAACCCGCCAGGGATCTTCCAGATTTTTAAATTCTTCCTGCGGCTTGTTTCTTTTAACAGCCATAATCAATCGCTCCCTTGAATTGTCCGTTGAACTTCACCAGGCCAGAGGCGCCCGCCAGGCCTCTCTCAAATCATCGCGGCGCAGATTGACGCAAACGGCATGATCCAGACCATAGATCACAAACTCGGGACTGTCCTCAACGCGCCCCACAAGACCAAAGGCGGATCCCGCTAAAATTTTCTCAAAACGTTTCTGATCCCGCGGCCTGACCTCGGCGACAAAACGCGAATGCGATTCCGAAAACAAAACATGATCGTCCCTCCGCAGTTTCGCCGCGCCGGGCGCCTGGTCCAACCGGACCGTGACGCCCCGTCCGCCGGCAAAGGCCATCTCCGCCAGCGCGACCCCAAGCCCGCCTTCCGAACAATCATGCAGGGATTTCACAAAACCATTTTTGGCCGCCCGGGAGACCGCGTTAAAAATTTCTGCGCCTTTTTTAGCATCGACCTGCGGGACGGAGTCCCCCAGCGCGTCGCGGGTCGCCCAATAGATCGATCCGCCCAGTTCTTCCCTGGTCTCGCCGATCACATAGATGAGGTTTCCGCTCTCTTTAAAATCCATGGTGACACAGCGCGTCACATCGTCAATAACGCCGATGGCCGAAATGAGGATCGTGCCGGGGATCGCCAGAGATTTTTTGCCCTGGGTGTATTCATTATACAAACTGTCTTTGCCGGAGATAAACGGGACACCGTATCCGACAGCAATCTCATAGCAACCTTGGGCGCAACGCACAAGGCTCCCAAGCCGATCAGCCTTATCAGGATTGCCCCAGCAAAAATTATCGAGAAGGGCGATCTGTTTTAAGTTCCCCCCGACGGCGATGATCTGGCGGATCGCCTCGTCAATGCATCCGGCCGCCATCCAGTAAGGATCGATCATGCCGAAACGGACATTGATTCCGTTCGAAACGGCAATCCCCTTCATCGAACCCAGCTTAGGCAAAATGACGGCCGCGTCCGATGGCCCGTCGCCGCGTTCGCCGACAAAAGGCTTGATGATGCTGCCGCCCTGGACCTCGTGATCGTACTGCCGGACCACCCACTCTTTGGAGCACACGTTAAAATGAGAAAGGACGTTGAGCAAATCCTCGTTGAGATTTTCTGAAACGGAAAAACGCGGACTCTTAAGCCGCGGCCTGGCCCAGACCGCTTCTTTGATGATCTGCGGAATCCCTTCATGCAAAAATTTCATATCCAGATCACAGACCTGGCATTCGTGATAAAAAATTTTAAGCCGCTTGCCGCCGTCGAATTCGCCGATGACGGTGGCCTCGACATTCTCGTCGGCAAAAACCTTAAGCAGTTGATCAACCTTCCGCGGCGGGACAGACAAGACCATCCGTTCCTGCGCCTCGGAAATCCAAATTTCGGCATAGGACAGCCCCTGATACTTGAGCGGCACTTTCGAAAGCTCAATCCGCGCGCCCACATCTTTCCCCATCTCTCCGACGGCGCTCGACAACCCTCCGGCCCCGCAGTCGGTGATGGCGGAATAAAGATCCAGATCGCGGGCCTTCAAAAGCGCGTCTAAAACTTTCTTTTCCTGAATGGGATGCCCGATCTGGACGGCGCCGGAGGAGACCACCTCCGACTCGCTGGTCAACTCGCCGGAAGAAAACGTCGCCCCATGGATCCCGTCGCGGCCGGTCCGTCCTCCCGCAACCACAACCAGATCTCCCCTGCGCACCTGTTTTTTTTCTTTGCCCCTGGGGATCAGCCCGACCGTCCCGCAATACACCAGCGGATTGCCCGCGAACCCCGGGTCAAACACGATCGCGCCGTTCACCGTCGGGATTCCCATTTTGTTTCCGTAGTCCCTGACACCGCTGACAACCCCCTTCATGACCCGTTTGGGATGAAGAGCGCCGGCCGGCAACCGGTCGGACGACATCGTCGGCGGCGCGAAACAAAAAACATCCGTGTTGCACACCGGTTTGGCCCCCAGCCCCGTCCCCAGGATATCCCGGATCACGCCGCCGATCCCGGTGTTGGCCCCGCCAAACGGCTCCAGGGCGGACGGATGATTATGGGTTTCGACCTTGAAACAAACATGATGGTCTTTATCAAATTTGATGATGCCGGCGTTGTCATGAAAAACCGAGACGCACCAGGACTTGTCGACGTCATACGTGGCCCTGGCGATCGTCGATTTGAGAAGATTGCGGATCAGCCTGATTTTCTTTTTGCCCTTTTCCGTCGTCTGATAGCGGATGTTGCCCCGGAAGGTCTTGTGATGACAGTGCTCGCTCCAGGTCTGGGCAATCGTCTCCAGTTCGCAATCGGTCGGGTTGCGCCCCAGGGCGCGAAAATATTTCTGGATGGTCTTCATCTCGGCGAGGTTCAGGAAAAGCTGCCCCTTGGCACTCAATGTTATCAACTGACGGTCCGAGGCCTTAAGAAGATCCACCCAAAAAACCCTGACATCCCGAGGGCCGCTATCGCCGGCCTTTTTGTGTTCGCCCGGGGAGAAGTCTTTGACAACATGCTGGATCAGCTTATTGGCGAGAACCTTTTCCGTGATGAGCTTAAAATGTTCCGGCGAGAGCCGGCCTTTGAGATGGTACTGCCTGGCCGTGCGGACAGAAACGACAGCGGGGATTCCCAAATCGCGAATCCCCTTGAGGGTTGATTCCTCCACCGGATCCATGACTCCGGGATTGTAGGCAATCTCGACGACATGATCGCCGTCGCCGGATTTCAAACGGCAGGATCCCGCGGAAGAAAAACTGTAGTCTTGCGTGATTTTATCGGTCAGAAGTTCCGAGCAGATGAGATCGATCGCCGGTTCGCTGATCTCGCCCTCGATAAGATAAACCTGGACGACACGGACCGCGTCGACACGGACCAAACCCAGATCCTCGATGTCTTTTTTGACGCCTTCTCCCAAGGCGTCAAAAACACCTTCTTTTTCTTTTATCTCGGCGCGCCAAAGCATAGATTTGAGAACGGGGAGCAAACTGTGGGACTACTTGCTAACTCGGCTTAACACTTCCTGGTAGGCTTCTTCGATGTTTCCCAAATCCCGGCGGAAACGATCCTTATCGAGCTTATGCCCGGTTTTTGCGTCCCATAAACGACAGGTATCGGGCGAGATCTCATCAGCGAGGATGATCTTGCCCTTGAATTTTCCGAATTCCAACTTGAAATCGATCAGATTGATATTCAACGAACCGAAGAACTTGATCATCAGGTCGTTGATCTTAAAAGCGTATTTTTTGATGGTTTCCAGATCCTCGTCGCTGGCCAGCTTGAGGGCGCGGATATGATATTCGTTGATCATAGGGTCGTTGAGTTTGTCTTCCTTATAACACAACTCCAGCACAGGCGACGCCAGAGGACGCCCCTCTTCGATCCCCAAAAGACGACACAAGGACCCGGCCGCCGTATTGCGAATGATCACCTCAAGCGGAACAATCTCAACCCGTTTGGTCAACATCTCGCGCTCGCTCAATATCTTCTCAAAATGCGTCGGGATCCCGTTGTCTTGCAGGTACTCAAAAATCCTGGTTGAAATCTTGTTATTGATGATCCCTTTATCATGGATCGTGCCTTTCTTGGCCGCGTTGAACGCCGTGGCATCGTCCTTAAAATACTGGATCACGTAATCCGGAGAATCGGTCGCGTAAAGGATTTTGGCCTTGCCTTCATAGATTTTTTCCCGTTTTTCCATAAGTCGATCCATGTCCTGTCTTAACGTTAATCTTATTTCAATCCCACCCGCTTGAAAATAAAATCGCGGTACCGCGTGTAGTATTTGATATCGAAACAGGCGTCGATCTCGCTGGGTTTCATATATCGCCTGACCTTGCGGTCACGATAAAGGACATCCTTGAAATCCGAGGTTTCCTGCCAGACCTGCATGGCGCAATGCTGGATGACATCATACGCCTCTTCGCGGGTCAATCCTTTCTTCATCAACTCCAAAAGGACTCGCTGCGAATAAATAAGCCCATTCGTTTTGCCCAGGCTGGCGATCATGTGCTTGGGATAAACCAGCAAGCCGTCAACGATGGGAATGAATTTGTGCAGCATATAATTGAGGATGATGGTGCTGTCCGGCAAAATGATCCGCTCGACCGACGAGTGGCTGATATCGCGTTCGTGCCAGAGGCTGATGTTCTCAAAAGCCGCCTGAGCATTGGCGCGCAAAAGGCGGGACAAACCGGAAATCCGCTCGCAGGTGACCGGGTTGCGCTTATGCGGCATGGCCGATGACCCGATCTGGCCTTTGAAAAACGGTTCCTCGACTTCAAGCACCTCGGTTTTCTGCAAAAGACGAATTTCGGTGGCGAATTTGTTAAGAGAAGAACCGACGAGGGCCAGGGTTGTCACAAATTGACAATGGATATCCCGCTGAATGATTTGTGTTGCGATATTGGCGGGTTTCAGATCCAATTGTTTGCAAACGTATTCTTCCACGAAAGGATCGATATTCGCGTAAGTCCCGACAGCGCCGGAAAGCTTCCCCACGCGCATGCACTCGCGGGCCTGCTCGAGACGCTCCAGATTCCGTTTTGTTTCGTCATACCAGACCGCCAGTTTCAAACCGAAGGTGATCGGCTCGGCGTGGACCCCATGCGTGCGGGCGATACAGTTGGTATCCTTATATTTTTTGGCCTTGATCTTCAAGACTGTCAAAAATTTCCGCAGATCCGCGATGAGGATGTCACTGGCTTCAACACACTGCAACGATAAGGTGGTATCCAAAAGATCCGAGGAGGTCAGGCCCATGTGCAAATACCGGGCCTCGGGCCCCAGATACTGCCCGACGTTATTGATAAAGGCGACGATATCGTGTTTGGTGCGCTCTTCCAGCTTCGCGATTTCTTCGATATTGAATTTCGCGCTTTTTTTGATTTTTTCCAGGGACTTCTTGGGGATTTGACCCAGCTCCGACATGGCCTCACAGGCGAGAATCTCTATCTTGAGCATAATGGAAAATTTATGCTCATCGGTCCAGATGTTGCCCATTTTGGATAGCGTATAGCGGTCGATCATTCTCTCTCTCCTTGAATGAGTGCTTGACTCACCTTAAAATCCTGAGATCTCTCAGGATCAATTCCCCGCGGTGACGTCAACCAGCTTGAATTTATCCCGGAAGCCTGCCTTATGAGCAGAGAGGCTGCGACCTAGCAGCCGAGGGGAATTTTCCTCAAATTAACCGGAGTAATATAACAGAATAACTTGAAGCGGTCAAACAAAATTAAAAAATCGCGCCTCACTAAATCTGATCGCAACTTAATGAATAACATTGGGTTACAGCGATTCTCACGCCTGTTAATGACCCCAAAAATTTGAGGGTTTCCGCGGGGGATTCGCCCCAGGAGCCACCCGGGGAAACAGGTGCTCATGACTCTTGAAGTATTGGACGGTCGCCTCCAGGACATCATTTGTAATCTGCGGCGTCAATTGAAGATTTTTGTGGCCCGTGGGACTCAGATAAAAGGCGAGCAGTTCTTTAATTTCCTCGACGCTAAAATGTTTTTCATAAACAGGAAGGATTTGCTCAATGAGTTTTTCGCTCTGAAGCAAATCCCGCAGCCCCGCCTGGGATTCGGGCTCCGCATCCTCAATGATCTTAGAAAAAATCTTCGTCAAACTCTCCCGCGTTCCGTTGGCGTCCAATAAACGTTTGATGAGTTCCCGTTTTTCGTCAGCGATCCCGGCACGGGTCAACTCCGACAATCGGCTCCAGATCTTGTCCTGCGATTGCGGGGGAGGATTGTCCCTTTCGATACTTTTGATCTCTCCCCGATAAAAAGTGACCGGTTTGCCGTCAACCGTGATGGTGATCGTGCGTTGTTCCTCCGCTGTGATTGTTCCCGCAACACTTTTGCCAGTTTTAAGATGGATCGTGTCGGCGCCGGCACCAGACGGCAGCAGAAAAACGATAGAACTCAACACAACACTATAAATATACTTTTTCATCATCAGCTCCTGGTTTTTCGTTGTTTCAATATTAGCATACCCGTAAACGCCGGGGCAACGGTATTTTGATTGAAGGGCCTTTGTTTGTGTGTTAGGATAACCGCCATGCTTGACAAAATCCGGAAACAAATCGACAAAAGTCTGGAACTTTTCCTCGACAAAATCAAAATTGATTACAAGCTCCACCTCGTCGATCCTATCCTTTATAACAGCATCCGGGAATTTTCTCTGCGCGAAGGCAAGCGGATCCGCCCCATTCTGCTGGCCCTAAGTTACAAAGGTTACCGCAAAGACGCCTCGCGGATGTCTCCTTCTATTTATTATGCCTCGACCTGCATCGAGCTCTTGCATAATTTTATGCTGATTCATGACGATATCATCGACCGTTCCGACCTAAGGCGCGGCAAACCGACCCTGCATCGGCTTTTGCGTCACGCCGCAAAAACAAAAGAACGGGACAAACTCGGCTGCGACTTGAGCATTATCGCCGGCGACATTGTCTATGCCCTGGCGATCGACGCCTTCCTTTCCATCCATGAAGACCCCAAGCGCAAGGAACGCGCTCTGAAATATTTCATCCAAACCGCTGTTTTTACGGCAATGGGCGAATTCGTGGATACGCTGCACGGGGTCAACAAACTCAACCGGATCACGGAAGACGATGTCTTTTTGAACTATACGCTGAAAACCGCACGCTATACCTTTGATTGCCCTCTGGTCGTTGGAGCCATTCTGGCCGGAGCCGACAACCAGGATATCCACGGGCTCTCGGAACTTGGCCTGATGATCGGACAGGCCTTCCAGATTCAAGACGACGTGATCGGGATTTTCGACACGCAAAAAAATATCGGGAAACCCATTTTGAGCGATCTCGCGGAGTCCAAAAAGACGATTCTGGTCTGTCATGCCTACGATCAATTGAAGGGAGACATGCGAAAAAAATTTTTAACGACCTTTTCAAAACCACGCAAAACCTACGCCGACCTTATGACGATCCGCAAAATTTTCATCACCAGCGGCAGCCTCCACTACAGCCTCCTTAAAATCAAAAAACGCCTGGAACGCTCGCTCAAAATCCTTCATCGTCTCAAAATGAACCGCAGATACCGCGACCTGATCGAGCGCTGTCTTTTTCAACTTTTTGGTCACAGCGAAATGATCGCCCGAAAATACGGCGTTGAATTTGCGCTGACACTTCCAAGAAAATAAATCATTTATATCAAGTAACTGGAAATAGCATCAAGCGCGAGCCGTCCCTCTTTCGTCGCCTGAAGGAGCCGTTCGTCTTGAATCAACAAACCATTTTTAATAAATTCCGAAATCTTCTCCACCTCTTCTTCTTCCAATCGACAGCAAAAACGCTCTTCGAGGGACTGAAGATCAACCCCCTCGCTCGTCCTTAACCCAAAAACCAGGGCTTCCCGCAACCGTTGCGCCGGCGTCAACTCTTCAGCGCCCTCCTCGGCTCCGCGGCCGTCCTTCACCCTCGTCATAAAATCTTGCAGGCGGCTGATATTCCAGCTTCGCCGTCCGTCGCGGTGAGAGTGCGCCCCCACACCCAGCCCGACATAATTTCCGCCCCGCCAGTAGTTCCGGTTATGCTCCGATTCAAATCCCGGTTTGGCAAAATTGCTGACCTCATACCGCCGCCATCCCGACTCTTCCAAAAACGAAACGACCGACTGATACTGATCTCCCTGCGCGAGTCCTTCCTGCTCCGGCACTTTTTGCGCGAAAAACCGGCTGTTCTCTTCGATCGTCAATGTGTACAAAGAAACGTGTTCGCTGCCGAGACCGACGAGGACTTCAAGGTCCTCATGGATTTCGCTCACCGTCTGTCCGGGGAACGAATACATAAGATCCACGTTGATGTTTTTAAATCCGGCCTGCCGGAGCACGTTGAACGCCGTCATGGCTTTCAAGGAATCGTGCGCCCGTCCTAAAAATTTCAAATACCGGTCATGAAACGATTGCACACCGAGACTGACACGATTGACGCCTAACCCACGCAACGTTTCCGCTTTTTCGAAAGTGATCCCTTCGGGGTTCGCTTCAACTGTGATTTCCGATGACGGCGAATAAGAGAACCGGGTTTTGATCAACCGGAACAAACGTTCCAGCTGTCGAGGATCCAGAAAAGTTGGGGTCCCGCCACCGATGTAAATTGTCTCAACGGGACAACATTGATAACGCTCCGCTTCACGTTCCAGGCATCCCAGATAATCATCAACGCGCTGCTGTTGTCCGACCGCAACAACAAAAGAGCAATACAAACATTTTCGTTCGCAAAAAGGAATATGAATGTACAGTGACGACATATTTTTAAAAAACCTCCATTTCTCCGTCTAGGAATTGTATTTTAGCCCGCGCTAACTTTTAACACAATGAAATAAAAATTCTTAAAATATTTTTTGCATATGATAGGGCCTATGTTATTATTTAATCATTAACATCATTAATCTCTTATGAAAGGAGAGAACGATGGCAACAAAGAAGAAAACAGCGAAGAAGAAAACAGCGAAGAGAAAATAACTCGCAGTTTCAGATTTACTATAAACCCCTCGGACCACTCCGGGGGGTTTTAGTTTTTAAAAGCCCCTTGCTCTCAACGACAGCGCTCATTATACTATTGTCAATGTTTTCTCCCGCCTTCCGAAAAAATTTATATATTGGCTCCGCCCTTCTTCTCTTGCTCGCTGTCGCTTTTTACGACGTCGTTTTTTTCAACAAAACGTTCAAGGCCACCACCGCCAACTCGCAGGCCTTGCCCTACGGCGTCTATGGGCAGGAAGACAACAAGCCGCGTTTTATCCCCGTCAACGGCACCGACGCCCCCGTCTCCGAGGAGCCCATTTACGAATTCATCAAACAAAATCTCAAGAAAGGAATTCTCCCGCTATGGAATCCGCATCAGGGATGCGGCTACGCGTTGATCGGGATGATCGAGGTCGGAATCTTTTATCCCTTAAATCTCATCCTTTATCTTCTGCCGCCGATTTATGCCTGGGATATTTTGATTTTGACCCGTCTCTTTTTTGCCGGACTGTTCACGTTCTGGCTGATGCGGCGCCTGAATTTTGGAAACATCCCGGCGTTTGCCGCCGCCGTCATTTTCATGCTCATCGGTCCTATGGTTCTTCTGCAATACTGGACCGCCAACGTCGACATCTTAGCGCCGCTTTTGCTTTTGACCCTGGACCGGCTCATCCGGCATCCCTCAGCGCGCAACACCGCGCTGGTCGCCTTAACCGTCGGACTGACGGTGCTCGGAGGACACCCGGAACACATTTTTCTGGTCAACGCTTACGGGATGGCGTTTTTTTTGTTCCGCGTTTTCTCCCGACGCAAAACCGCGAATGGCAAGAAAATCTTTTTATTAGTTCTGGCCGCGTACGCTCTCGGTATAGGCGCGGGCGCCGTCGTTCTTTTGCCCTTCCTGCAAAATCTTATTTTTGAATTCTGGCATGGCCATCCTGTAGGCACGGGGCTTCTCATGGAAGAACAACGGGACCGCGCCCTGACACTGGCGCTGCCGCACTTTTTTCAAAAAGAATCGCTCACGTATCAATGGACCTTCGCGGGATGGTGGGGCGGATATCTGGGAACACTCCCTCTGGCGCTGGCTTTTTTAAGCCTTTTCAACACGCATAAAAAAGGACTGAACTACTTTTTTGCCGCAGTCGCGCTGATCATCATCGGCAAAGAATACGGGATTCCCGTGATCAATGGGCTGGGCTATCTTCCCTTATTTAATATATGCCGCTACGCGATTCATACCCATCCCTTGGCGGCGCTGACGATCGCGATTCTGGCGGGAATGGGGGTCCGGGCGATCCTCGCGCAACGGAAAAATTTTAAAAAAGGATTAATCTTCACCGTCGCCCTCCTGTCCCTTGTCGCGGGACATCTTTTTATTCTGCGGAATTCCCCCGACTTCCGCATCTCGCTTCAGGCCGGTCTCTTCGCCTTATGTGTCCTGATCACTTTTCAAATCATCCTGTGGTGCCGCGACAAAAATTTTTGCTCCCGCCGCGTGATCGGAGTTGTCCTGCTGATGACAATTTTCGGAGAACTCTTTCTTTATATCCACCGGGAACGGCCACGGAGGTTCGATTCTTTCGCCCCAGTCCCTTATATCGAATTCCTCAAGTCCTCGCCGGAACGCATCCGCAGCTACGGGATGTTCTGGGCCTTTTATCCGAACACCGCAACCGGGTTCGGCGTCGACGATCTGGGGTATTTTTTAGGTCTGGTGCCGGAACGGTTCGTCAAATTCGTGAATCGCCTTGTCATCGAAAATCATTTCCGCAATGACCTGCGTCCTCCCGCCTTGCGCGCGATCCCGATCGAAGGAAGACGAAACGCGATTTTAGACATGCTCAACGTGCGTTACATCATCGCCCCGGATCAAGATCGCCTTGCGAAAATGCTCAACGCCTTCGGCGGATTTATGGATACGTTCAAAGCGATTTACTCGAAGGAGGTCATGATCTTCGAACGCGAGACAGCCCTGCCCCGGGCCTATGTGGTGCATCGGGCCATCTTCGAGCCTGATCCGGAAAAATCGTTCCGCCTCCTGGAGCGGATAGCGCCGGCCCTCCGGGAAGGCGCTGTCATCAATCACGCCGGCATTCCCCGGATATCCGCCAAACTGAGCCAGCAACCCGTGACGGATCGCTCGACGGTGAAGATCAGCAAATATTCCCCGAATGAAGTGATTCTCGACGCCGATATGGAACACTCGGGGTTGGTCGTCCTGAGCGACGCCTATCATCCCGATTGGAAAGTTTTTCTGAACGGAAAACCAGGAAAGATATTTCAAACCAACAATCTGATCCGATCCGTCTTTGTGCCTGAAGGGAAACACCGCATCAAATTCGTCTTCGCTCCCCTCTCGTTTTATGCCGGTGTCGCGATAACATTATTTTCTCTTGCCGGCATTCTCATTCTATTCAACGCACCACGGCGCAATTCGCCGGAATCGCAATAAAAAAGGAGAAGATTTTGGTCTTCCCCTTTTTACAAAACATGTCACATCTGTTTATTTCTTTGCCCGCGCCGCAACTTTCTTGACCTTCTCCGCCCGCTTGACCCGTTCCTGTTCTTTTCGTTTTTTCGCCTGGATGGTTACATATTTCTCAGGCATATGATACTTCATCCACCCCTCGGCATAAAGCCGCAGCCACTCGTCGGTGGCGCGCTCGATTCCGATGCTATACCCGGCCTTCTGACTTTCGATCCACAGGTGCCGGTTGATCTCCTCAATCACCCTTTTGTCTTTGAGCAACTCGCGCAGATCTCCTATTTTCATAGCACATCCTCCGTTCCTGATACGAATCGCATAAGAGGAATACGACTAAAGAATTTTAGCCGTGCAAATTATAGCCGAATTCCCTGCAAATTCAAACGGAATTCTCAAGGATTCTTACCCGCGCTTCAGCATAAAACGCGAAAAAATAATTCCCAGTTCGTAAAGCACCATCAGCGGCGCCGCCAGAATGAGCTGGCTGACCATATCCGGCGGCGTTAAAACGGCACTCACGATCAGAATCGAGACAATGGCGTATCTGCGTTTCTGCCGGAGAAACTCCGGTGTCGCGATCCCGATCCTGGCTAAGAAGGCGATGATCAAAGGCAACTCAAACGTGACGCCGGAGGCGAAGATGATCGTCCCGACAAAAGAAATGTATTTATCGACCGTGATCATCGGGACCATCCACGGCGAGGCAAATCCCAGCAAAAAATTGAACGAGACCGGCAAAATGACAAAATAACCAAACAGCACGCCGAAAATAAAAAAACACAAAGACAGCGGCCCAAAAATCTTAACGTATTTTTTCTCTTGCGGCGTTAAGGCGGAGGCAACAAAACGCCATATCTGGAAAACGGTATACGGCAACGCCAGCAGGAACCCGCCCATGACGGCGAGCATCATTCTGGCGTTGAAGGCTTCTTCGGGAGAAGTAAAAACAAGACGACCGACGGGTTTCAGGAGAAACCGCAAGAGAGGATCCAGGAAGGCATACATGACGCAGGAACAGAGGGCAAGGGCGGCCAACACTTTGAGGAGCCTGCCGCGCAATTCATGGAGATGGGCAAAAAAGGAACGTTCCTGGGAAGCGGGAGGCATTCTGCGGGCCTGTCAATCTTCATTCTTTTTTTCGGAGGGTTTGTCGTCTTCGCCGCCGCGAAAGGCCTTGCGGAATTCTTTGATCGCTTTTCCCAGGGCGCTGCCGATCTCAGGAAGTCTCCGGGCGCCGAACAAAAGCAATATCGCCAGGACAATCAGAATAATTTCCATGACACCGATTCTTCCCATCACATCCCTCTCAATCTCTCACTCCACAACCACCCGATAATAATCATGGGTGAACTGAATCAATTTTTTATCAACGGGCTGAACGTAGGACACAACATCCAGAGGGGTCACGACCTTCACCGTCGCGAATTTGACATCGCCGGCATAAACGCTCAACACACTGTCCGTCTCAATACCGTTCAAGGCCCCCAAGGTGACGATAAAATTTGCGTTCCGGCGGTCGATCCACAACGATCCTTCCTTGCGGACCTGCTCGGTATCTCCGTACATTTTCCGCGCTTCAGCGATAATCTTTTCAAGATAAAGCGTCTTGCCGGCGACCTCGGCGAGCGCGGCCGCTTTACGTTCGGCCACATCTTTTTCCGTATGCAAAACGCTGACCTTCTTTTTAAGCCCGGCCACATCCTTTTGATACGAGGCCTGGGCATTGACCAATGAGTAAATAACCGCCGCGGCCATCACAAAAGACGCCGCTAAAAAAAACCCCCCGGCAAAGATTTCTTTTTTCCCGGTCGACGGAGCTTGCAAAGGAGGCGCGGCCGCCGGTTTAGGATCGCTTTTCTTCGCGGGAGAAGGCACAGCAAATTTCATGGATTTATATTATCACAAATCCAGCGGGGAACCGGAGGAGAAATTCAATATTTTTAAAATGACCCCTTGCATTTCAGATGAGATGGTGGCATAATTAAACCAGTTCAGGAGGTAGGAAGATAGCGAAAGCAGTCAAGGCCTATCACCTTATAAGGACGATTCGATTTAAGAATCGTCCTTATTTTTTAATGTTTTCCCAACAGAGCGAACATCTTTCTCTTATACGCCTCGACCCCGGGCTGATTAAAAGGGTTGACTCCCATCAGATAACCGGTGATGGCCACAGCCTTTTCGAAAAAATAGAATAACTGTCCCAGCGAATACGCATCAAACTTCTCTAAGGTGATGCTCATGTTCGGCACCCCCCCTTCATAATGGGCCATGGCGGTCGCCTGATACGCCTGTTTGTTCACATAATCCAAGTCTTTGCCCGCCACACAGTTGAAACCATCCAGATCATGGTCTTCTCCCGGAATAATCAAGGCCTTGCCGGAATCCTTGATCAGGAGAAAGGTTTCAAAAAGATTCCTCTGCCCTTCCTGGATCAGTTGCCCCATCGAATGCAGATCGGCGGTGAAATTGACCGAGGCCGGGAAAATCCCCTTATTGTCCTTGCCTTCGCTTTCGCCAAAAAGCTGTTTCCACCACTCCTCGACAAAGGCCAGCCTCTGATAAAAGGTCGCCAGGATTTCAATCACTTTCCCTTGTTGATAAAGGAGATACCGCGCGGCCGCGTACTGATAGGCGATGTTTTTCCCAAGATCGTTGACCGAACAATGCTCCTGCGCCTTGCGCGCGCCCGCGATCATCGCGCGGATGTCGATGCCGGCAATGGCCAGCGGCAGAAGTCCAACCGCGGTCAAGATCGAAAACCGCCCGCCCACGTCGTCAGGAATGGAGTAAGCGCGATATCCTTCCCTTTCGGCCATCGCGCGCAGGGCGCCCTTCTTTTCGTCGGTGATGCAGATGATCCTTTTTCTTGCCTCCGCCGGGGAATATTTTTGCTTCATGAACTGCTGGATGATGCGAAACGCCAGGGCCGGTTCCGTCGTGGTCCCGGATTTTGAAATGACAACGACCGTAATCCGTTTATCCTTGAGTGATTCCAACAAATAGTAAAGGTAGGTTGAACTCAAATTGTGACCCGCGTAATAGATGGGAAGTTTTTGATCGGAGACCAGGAATTCCAGCGAGGCCCGTATCCCGATATAGGAGCCGCCGATACCGATGGAGACCAGACAGTCGGAAGACCCCCGGATCTCTTCGCCAAGTTTTTTGAGCTCATTGAGAAAAACGTCGGACGTCTTTACCGGCAGGTCCAGCCATCCGGTAAACTCCTGCCCCGGTCCGGTGCGGTTTTCCAAATCCTGATGCGCCTTTGTGACGGCGGGAGCCAGGGCGTCCAAATCTTTTCTTTCGACAAATCTTTTCAAGTGCTGCAAGTCCAGACTGATGTTCATGACGATGTCCTTTCATACATTTCTGATCGCGGAGGCGATCAGGTCGGTCCAGTTCCTGGGCCTCAATCTTTCCCAATCTTCCTGTTTCACGTAAAGCATTTTATAAACGATCTTCTTCTGACGGCCGTTCGCGTCCTCGCACCACTGAACCAGACGCATGATCTTCAACGGGTCGTCAAGATCCTCCCGCCCTTTGGGCTCGACAATATAAACCGTCTTTTCATCCACCTTCACAAAAAAATCAGGGTAATAATTGGCGATCGTGCCGTCGGCGTTTTTGTAATCAATCTTAAAATGAATCTCAGGATAATTTTTCGCGTACGAAATGATTTCACCGTCGCCAAGCCGCTCTAAGAAATCCGCGAACTCCAGCTCCAATTGGCTGTCGCCCACAATTCTGTTGAACGCGCTCTTTTTGGGAACCAGATAGGCCCGGTCGGTCACCACAAACGGACGGCTGTCGCTGACCTTGATGAAATTCTTGATTTCCGCGTCGCCGACATCCCTGACCGTCAAGGCATTGATGCCCGTTTTAAATGCCTGAATAATTTTTCTTGTGACTTCAATCTCGGAAAGGTTGCGTAAAATATTTTTATCATTCAGGTCAACCGGCGACTCAAACAGATGGGACTGAATGAATTCCTTAACCTTGCCGAACACAATGTCATAACAGCCAAACAGGCGAAGCTCCCGCATGATGCCTTGGGCAAAAAAACCGACAACGCTCTGATAATCCGGTTCAACATTGCTTTCCAGGATGGTCGTATGATGGATTTTCTCTTCGACGACATGCCGGAAGACAATCTCCCGCTGTTCCTGTTCGCCGAATTGTCTGACTTTCAATTTTTCATGCCGAAAGCCGGAGACGTTCAAGTCCGCCAGATTCTTGTATTCCCGCTGGATCCTCGGCGTCAAAACAGGAAGTTCAATATCAAGCTTTTGGATATTTTTCTTTAGGTTGCCGTGATCGATCTCGATGACGGTTGGAGTAACGGGTTTGGTCCCCGGCCCGATCGGCCGCCTTTCAAGCTCCACGCCCTCCGCCTTGATCGACTCGACAAACTCCATAAACGCGGGCGTTCCGATGACACTCACGTATTCAGGGACATCGTCCCGGCCAAAAAACATTCTCCTCAGCCCGCGTCCCAGCGTCTGTTCCGGCAAAATATTGGAGGCCGCCGCATAAGCACGAAGCCCAACAATCGTGGTCACATTCTTGACATCCCATCCTTCTTTGAGCATCAAAACCGATACGATCACCTGATATGGACTTTCCCATCCGTCGATCTCATTCGCCTGTTTTCTTAACCGGTCAAGCTCGTCCTTGTCCTTGCCTGTGACTTTTTCCGAAATGTCCCCGCTTCTGTTCGTATGAATGGTCAGGATTTTCCCTTTCAAGTCGGCGTAGTGGCGTTCCAAATAGTCCTGAACCTCGTCGCAGTTCTTTGTATCATCCGTCATGATAAACAAAATCGCCTTTTTGCCCGTCGGTTCAAGCTCCTGATAAGTCTTGCGCCATTCTTCGATCCCCAAGTTGATATAATCCTCATATCTCTCCGTAAAAATGGCGCTCTGCTTTTCCTGCAGCTTCGCCCGGCTGGCCTGATCCGGCAGCACGGGAGTCTTGACGACATTTTGATGAATCGCCTCCACCAGAGGGTAATCCGCCACCGTCTGCACAAAGATCCCGCCGTTATTGTGCTTCGGCGTCGAGGTGCAATCGATTTGCAGCGCGATCCGTTGGCCCTTTTGCAGCAGCTTGTTGTGGATATCCTGAATCGATTTGAACCACGCCATCCTGGGATCATGAATATGGTGCGCCTCGTCGTTGATGACCGTAAGCTCATCAATGTCGCGGATCATGCCGCTCAAATCCACAAGAGACTCATTCGTCCTTGAGACCGGCTTCTTCCCCAGAAAATAATCGGCCGTATCCTCATCCTGAAAAGACGGCTCCTTCACGTCCCCTTCGTAGACCCGGTGGATGTTGGTCAGAAAGATGTTCCCCGTCGGAGAAATGGCGGTCAGATCATCCTGCAGGTGCAGCGTGACCTGAAAATCATCTTCCCAGTGTCTGCCCTCGTATCCGTTGTCCGGCAAAACAGGGTCTTCATAAAAAATCTTTAAACCGTTAAAATCCGTCTTAATGCGTTCCAGAACAATGATGTTGGGCGTGACAAAAAGAAAATTGCGGGACAATTCCGACTTCGGCTCATACATCCTGTGAAAATACGACCACGCCAGCAGCAGGCTCATGACCTTTGTCTTGCCGCTCCCCGTCGCCATTTTGATAACCAAACGCAGCCAGTCTTCATCAAACATATTGGGACTGACCCGTCCCAGGGCGTCAAACGGCAGAAGATCATACCGGTTGCGCACACCCGCGACATCATAGAGCCAGATCACGGTCTCAACGGCCTCGCGCTGGGCGAAATAATAGCGGAACGGAAAGACATTCCCATCCGCCCCGTAAACCACATGTTCTGATTTAAACCACCAATTCAAAAGCGCCCGGGACGTTGTACCGGCGCCCTCGTAATTCTTATCCCGCCACGCCTTGACCTGTTTTCGCAATTCCGGCACAAAAGGCGGCAGCAATTTCTCATAACCCTGCTCGCGCAACGCCTCATCCGCCGGAAACCAGCGGACCGCGGGGTCTAAAATCGCAAATTTGTCTTTGGGGAAATCTTTGTGGAGAGCCATTTAATGTAATTTAAATGTAATTAAATATAACTCAACTTTATGGATAACAATATGTTATGGAAATAGAAGACGCAAAGCGGCTTAGTTTTAAATGTAATTTATTTTAACCGCCAATAGCCGGTTTTCCTGCTCCCCTCATGAACGATTTTCCCGTCCTGCTTTAATTCTCGCAAAAGGTTGGATACATCCGTTGCCCGCAATTCATTAAAAATATCTTGAAAGTCGCGAGCGAGCCCTTTCTCATTTTTTCGTAAATGCTGTAATATTACCTCTTTTTTATATTCTCTGGATGTCCCCAACAATCGGGTATAAACACCGGATTTCCCTTTATGAACATAATATTTGTGAGAAAGAATATATCGCGCACCCTTCGTTCTTCCTGTCTGTTCAATGATGCCTAATTGCAAGAATTTGTTCTTAAACTCAATATTACCTGTTTTTTGACTTTCTCTGATTTTCTCAAGTTCAAAAATCTCCTCAAACGACAGATGAACCTGACGTTCATTGGTAATGCGTTCAAGATACAAAATGAAATCTTTATCCTTAACCTGAGCTGGGATTCTCAAACAAACCGTGCTGGAATCGCTTTTGGAAAGATCGGGGAGTCCCTTGCCATCACGAATGGCTTTTTCAAAAATGTCATCCAGCCCCTGACTGGACCGCTCGGCCAAACCAATTTTCTCAAAAGCCTCCGCCAGCACTCGATTCCGCCATTCTTTCTTATGCAAAACGTTTTCCAGCGTAATGCCGGGCGGAAAACCTCCCGGGCTTTCAATATGAAATTCCTCCGGAGACGCCTTTATAAAAATAGACCTCCCTTTTATAAGATAATCTCGATGCATAACGGCGTTATGGACAGCCTCGCGAATAGACTTCTCGTCGAAAGCCCAGACTTCCCTTTGAAAAAATCCCTGCTGGAAAGGAATCCTAAGGTTGCGCGCATTGATGGTATTCCATATTTCATCATCGATGCCAGCAAAAGACGCCCGCCAGTTCTTTCTGAAATCATAATGCGTTTGTTTGGGGTTATTTCTCCATTCAAAAATAATCTCCGCGTCGGGCAGATAACGAGTGATGACTTCGGATTTACCGAGCAAAATCAACCCGGCATACGTGATGCCGTGGTCGTGGATAAGCCCGATGTTCCTCAATACTTTTTTATCGTCGAAGGAAAGATAATCTTTGCGCTTTGATTCATCAGCCCATTTTTGTTTTAACTGCTCTATCGCTTTCTCATCCAATCCGTCAAAAGACAGCCCCGGCACGATCATTGCCGTGAAATCAGCCGAATCTTCGTTCAATATTTCCCTGGTTTTTATATCATCCATCTCGGCTAATGAGTCGCCCATGCGCATAGGATACAGATATTTTCCCGTGGACCTCACGCGCTGCCCCCGCAGGCGTCCGGGAACATGGAATATCAAGACTCTTCCATGAGGATGACCAAGCTCCTCCACATCAACACGAATTTTTATCTTAGTGAAAAGCTCATGAGATAGTTTATTGACCGTGCCATCAAAAGCCTTGGTGCCGACCACTGTCCCCTTATCATCGACACCCAAAATCAATTTCCCTCCGCCCTCATTGGCAAGCGCGGCGCAATAGTCGGGCAGGGACTGCCTGGCGTCAAATCCGTTTTTTGCCTCTTTAAACTCCAAAGCAACATCTTCTTTTTTTAAAAGCCATTTCTCAAACTGCTCGAGCGTTGTTTTCGTCACGCGACATTCACCTCAATCACCTTCGTCGTATCGTTGCCGAAGATGTCGACGACCTTGATGGCGATTTTGCGGCGGCCTTTGGGGACTTCTTTTTCGGCGGAGGTCAGTTCGAGTTTTCTGTCCTTTTTTGTCCTGAAGGACTGCCATTCGTTTTCGAAGATATAACCGCCGGTCCATTCTTCCCTGTCTTCGCCGGTCCTGGGATCGACCGAACGGACAATCTCCCTGCGGCTTTGAAAATCAAAATCGACTGCCCAATAATCCACCCAGTCCGTCCATTTTTTCGTCAAAATTTCTTTCGTCACAACGGAGGTCTTTTTATCTTTCGAAACTTTGATGACCTGTCCGTTTTCAATCACAATCTTGCTGGAGCCTTCTTTCAGCGCGCCTTCGGTCTCCTCAACGCTGTCCTGATGATAAAACACGCTGAAGTCGCACAATTCAACGGAGACTGTCTTATTGTTTGCCTTTCCCTTGATGACCGGCTTGACCTCGATATACGCCACGTCATAAAATTTAACGTGCCCCTTCTCAACGGCGCGGCGGTCAAAGACTTCCCGCGGGATCACCTTAAACTGCACATCAACGCCCTGACGGCTCAACGCCGAAAAATCCAGACCCATTTCATAATCAAACCCCAGCACATCAAACTTGGTGATCCCGTTGACGCGGGCTTCCCGGATGGCCTCGTCCACAAACGCGGATGAAACCGGCATGCTGACGGGCCCAACCGCGACCAGACGGTCGCGCTTTTTGCCGACGAAGATATTGTAAGAGTCCACGGGCTGGGCATGGTAAGCGAACAGGATGAGAGAGACAAACTCCCGTTCTTTGTTGCTTAAAATATACCGCCGCTCCTCTTCGCGGACGCCATCGCCGGCATTGACATAGTGTTCGCGCTCATACTTGCCGAGGTTCAAAATTTCAAACGCGCGAAAATCCCTGCCGTCCTTCTTCATGTCCCGCTGGACCTGAATCAACCGCTTGCGGGACGTATGAATCGCGAACCGCCCGAGGTCCGAGCCGATCCATTTGCGCCCCAACCTCTCGGCGACGGCGAGCGTCGTTCCCGAACCGCAGAAGAATTCGGCAACAAGGTCGCCTTCGTTGGAAGAGGCCTTAATAATACGTTCAAGCAGCGATTCAGGCTTTTGGGTCGGATAGCCTAAAACTTCATTACCTGTTTTACTTGGGAGGACATCACCCCATATTGATTGAACACGCCTACCTTGTTCGGCGTATTCATCCATGTATTGTTTAAGATAAGGTGTTCCGGTACTTGAATAATAAATCATCCCTCTCTTTTCTAGATCATCGATACCTTCTTGTGAGTACGACCAATGTCTTCCTTTAGGTGGTGCAAGTTTCTTACCATTAAAAATTCGAGAAGGGCCGGAGCCCGGTGCTGTTATAGGTCCAGCAAAGAATCGTTTACCTGTACTTTCCTCAACTTGATTGAAACGGGTCTTTAAGTGTTCATCGGATAGTGGGATAAATACTGGGTTGAACACATATTGTTCTGTTTTAGAGTAAAAGAAGATTGAATCATGAACAACACCAAAACGGCCAGCATCATTATGAGCGCCCGTTCTTTGCCAGATGATTTCGTTTAAGAAAGATACCGGGCCGAAAATTTCGTCAAGGACATTTTTTATATAACTGTTTACACGCCAATCACAATGCACATAAATACTCCCATCCTCCGCCAAAAGGCCGTGCATGAGTTTGAGGCGTTCGTAGATCATCGCGATGAAGCTGTCAGCGCCCTTGCCCCAGGTGTCGCGGTAGGCGACCTCTTCAATGACGGAGGGTTTTTTGGTGAAAGACTCCACTTGCCCTGAGCCTGCCGAAGGGTCGCCGATCTCAACGTTCATCGAGAAATCCGCGCCGACGTCAAACGGCGGGTCGATGTAGATGAGCTTAAGCCCGCCCTGCTTTTCGATCTCCCGGCGCATGGGGCCGTTCTTGAGCGAGGAAAGAATCAGCTTGTTATCGCCCCAGATGAGCTTGTTGGTCCAGCCGCGGATCTGCCGGCCCGAGGGGTCAAACAGGTCTCCGATGTATTCGCCCTTTTTGATCCGCTCGCTGCGGGGCTCGTCGATGTGCTCGATGGTCTGAAACGGAAGCACAAGATTGCAGACCTCCTGCGTCTTGCCGTTCCACACCAATTCCACCTCCCGGTCATCCTCAAACAAAAAAAACCGGTACCTCTCAGGCAAAGGCCTGCCTTCCTGAATCAACTTGATAGCATCCCGTTTTTCGTTGTCGGATAATCTCATAATTTATTTTGGTACCTCGGTCACCTCTTCCGCCTCGCAGCGGACGGGGTCTTCGATGACGGCTCCGCCTAACACGACGTCGTCGCGGTAAAAGACGACCGACTGGCCCGGGGTGACGGACTTTTGCGGTTCGTCGAAGTCGAGGCGGACCGCGTCTGCCTCTAATGCCGTCAATCGCGCCTTGACCGGCGGCGCGTTGTAGCGGATGCAGGCCTCGACGGTGATCGTCTCTTTTGGGATGTCCATCGAGAGCGGATTGAATTGCCGGGCCACGAGCCCCCGGGAATACAAACGCGCCAGCGGCCCCACGTAGACCGTGTTGGTTTCCTTTTCGATTTTGTAAACATAGACCGGGGACCCTAACGCGATTCCCAGTTTATCCCGCTGACCGACGGTGTAATTCGCGATCCCCTTGTGTTCGCCGACGACTTCGCCCTGTTCGTTCTTGAAAGGGCCGGGCGTGAACGCCGCCTCTCCCACCCGCTGACGCAAAAATTCCTGATACCCCCCGTCGGGCACAAAGCAGATGTCCTGGCTCTCCGGCTTTTCGGCGGTGTTGAGCCGGTAACGGCGGGCCAACTCGCGGACCTGCGGTTTGGTCAGATCCCCGAGCGGAAACAGCACCCGGTCGAGCGTTTCCTTGCGCATACTATAGAGAAAGTACGATTGATCCTTGCGGGCGTCGACAGCCTTTCTCAATTCGTAACCGCCCTGGCCGGCGTTATACTCAATCCGGCCGTAATGGCCCGTCGCGAGATACTCGGCGCCCAGGGCCATGACACGGCTGT